>NZ_AKJJ01000063.1:0-76586 GCF_000282395.1 Pseudomonas sp. GM55
CATCGGCCAGCCGCCACACCGGGCAGGCATCGCCGGTGGCGTCGCGCAAATCCTCCCAACCCGACCAATGGTCGGTGTCCGGCAGGCGGGTCAGCGGTTCCAGCCAGTGGCTGAGCGCATTGCGCTGACGCGCGGCGGAGAGTTTTTCCAGTGAAGCCAGTTCAAGCGACGGCAGACCCAGCCAATCGAATTCACTGACGGTGCGCGCCTGGTTCAAGTCAATCTGTGCCAACTCATCAAGCAGCCCTTGGGCTTCACTAAAATGCGCAGCACTGCGAGCCATGGTCGCCATCGCCTGTGGCCAGCGCGAGGTCAACACCGGGAACACCTGATGACGCAGGAAATTGCGCGAAAAATGTCGGTCCCGATTGGAAGGGTCCTCAATCCAGCGCAGTTGATGCTCCGCCGCATAGGCTTCCAGTTCGGCGCGGGTCGCATCGAGCAAAGGCCGCAGCAGATGCCCTTTACCCAGCGGACGCTGTCGTGGCATGCCCGACAAACCTCTCACTCCGGCTCCACGCAGCAAGCGGAACAACAGGGTTTCCGCCTGATCGTCACGGTGTTGGGCGGTCAGCAGTACTTCACCAGGCCGAATCATTTCGCTGAACGCGCGATAGCGCGCATCCCGGGCCGCCCGCTCCAGACTCGCTCCGGGCTGTACCTGTACACGAACGATCTGCAACGGGACGCCCAGCGCAGCACACACCGAACGACAATGCTCCGGCCACGCATCGGCCACAGCTTGAAGACCGTGATGAACATGGATGGCGCTCAGCACCGGCAGGGATTCGGTTTTTGCGAGGTGTGCCAGGAGGTGCAGCAGGACGGTGGAGTCCAGGCCTCCCGAGAAGGCGATGCGCCAGGTCGCAGCATTGCGCCACGGGGCAAGATTCAGCAAAAGCCGTGTGGGCAGATCACGCGAGGGCTGATTCATGTCGATCACTTTACGCCATACAAATGTGGGAGCGGGCTTGCTCGCGAAGACGGTAGAACAGCCAACATATTCGTTGGATGTTACATCGCTTTCGCGGGCAAGCCCGCTCCCACAGTGTTTTCTGTCGTTGGCCGAAACGGCGTCAGATCAGAGGCCGTAGCTCATCAGACGATCGTAACGGCGCTTCAGCAGCGCATCGTTGTCGAACTTTTTCAGCATCGCCAGTTGCGAGCTCAGTTCGGCGCGGATCGATGCAGCTGCAGCGGCCGGGTCACGGTGCGCGCCACCCAATGGCTCGCCAATCACCTTGTCCACGATGCCCAGGCCTTTGAGGCGCTCGGCGGTGATGCCCATCGCTTCTGCGGCATCCGGTGCTTTCTCGGCGGTTTTCCACAGAATCGAAGCGCAACCTTCCGGCGAAATCACCGCGTAGGTCGAGTATTGCAGCATGTTCAACTGGTCGCAGACGCCAATCGCCAGTGCCCCACCGGAACCACCCTCACCGATCACGGTGGCGATGATTGGGGTTTTCAGGCGCGCCATTACCCGCAGGTTCCAGGCAATCGCTTCGCTCTGGTTGCGCTCTTCAGCGTCGATGCCAGGGTAGGCGCCCGGGGTATCGATGAAGGTCAGGATCGGCATTTTGAATCGTTCGGCCATTTCCATCAGACGGCAAGCCTTGCGGTAGCCTTCCGGACGCGGCATGCCGAAGTTACGGCGAACCTTCTCGCGCACTTCACGGCCTTTCTGGTGACCGATAACCATCACCGGCTTGTCATCCAGACGGGCAATACCGCCAACGATTGCAGCGTCGTCGGAGAAGTGACGGTCACCGTGCAGTTCGTCGAACTCGGTGAAGATGTGTTCGATGTAGTCCAGGGTATACGGACGTTTCGGATGACGCGCCAGACGTGCGATCTGCCAGCTGGTCAGCTTGCCGAAGATATCTTCGGTCAGCGTTTTGCTCTTATCCTGCAGGCGGGAGATCTCATCGCCGATATTCAGCGAATTGTCATTACCGACCAAGCGCAACTCTTCGATCTTGGCTTGCAGGTCGGCGATCGGCTGTTCGAAATCTAGAAAATTCGGGTTCATAGGCGTCCGTCTTGGGTCGAGTCCCAAGTGATCTTGGGCCGGCCGGTTGTCTATTCGCGCCCTACCTTAAGGGACAGGCGCGCTGAGGTCGAGATTAAAAATTCAGGTCAAGGTCAGGGCAATCTGATAGCACTGACCGTCAACGGTATTGGAGGAAGACGTTGTCTCGCCCGAACTGGTCACGCAGGGCTTGAATCAACGCATCCGCCGGGTCGATCCGCCAGCCCTCGCCGAACTGCAACAAGGCCTTCGCATCAGGGCTGGTGTAGTCCATGGTGATCGGGCATGCACCGCGGTGACGCTTCAACAGTTCGCCCAGCCAGCGTAGCTGATCGCCTTTCAGATCCTTGGCATGCAGCTTCAGACGCAGGCTTTCGGCCAGATTGGTGCGCGCATCTTCCATGCTCATCACCCGCTTGACCCGCAACTTCAGGCCACCGGAGAAGTCGTCGTTGCTGACCTCACCTTCGACCACCACCATCGCGTCGGTCTGCAACAGTGACTGCGCAGAATGGAATGCCTCGGAAAACAGCGAGGCCTCGATCCGTCCAGAGCGGTCGTCAAGGGTGATGAACCCCATCTTGTCGCCCTTTTTGTTCTTCATCACCCGCAAGGCGATGATCATCCCGGCGACCGTCTGGGTATCACGCGCAGGTTTCAGATCGATGATGCGCTGACGGGCGAAGCGACGGATTTCACCTTCGTATTCGTCGATCGGGTGACCGGTCAGGTACAGGCCGAGGGTGTCTTTCTCCCCCTTCAGGCGCTCCTTGAGGGTCAGCTCCTTGGCCTTGCGGTGATTGGCATAGACGTCGGCGTCTTCTTCGACAAACAGGCCGCCAAACAAGTCGGAGTGACCACTGTCCTGGGTGCGCGCAGTCTGTTCGGCCGCCTTGATCGCTTCTTCCATGGCCGTCAGCAGCACTGCGCGATTGCGGTCGATGTTGGCCTGGTAGGCTTTTTGCTCATCGTGGAAATACGGCCCGAGGCGATCCAGGGCACCGCTGCGGATCAAACCGTCGAGGGTGCGCTTGTTGATACGCTTGAGGTCGACCCGCGCGCAGAAATCGAACAGATCCTTGAACGGACCGGCCAGACGCGCTTCGGTAATCGCCTCGACCGGGCCCTCACCCACGCCCTTGATTGCGCCCAGGCCGTAGATGATCCGGCCTTCGTCGTTCACCGTGAACTTGAATTCGGAAGTGTTCACGTCCGGCGCGTCGAGACGCAGCTTCATGGTCCGCACTTCTTCGATCAAGGTCACGACCTTGTCGGTGTTATGCATATCCGCCGACAGTACCGCGGCCATGAACGGCGCCGGGTAGTGCGCCTTCAGCCACGCGGTCTGGTACGACACCAGGCCATAAGCAGCGGAGTGCGACTTGTTGAAGCCGTAACCGGCGAATTTTTCCACCAGGTCGAAAATGTTACCGGCAAGGTCCGCGTCGATATTGTTGGTGGCGCAACCTTCAATGAAGCCACCGCGCTGCTTGGCCATTTCCTCGGGTTTTTTCTTACCCATGGCTCGACGCAGCATGTCCGCACCACCGAGGGTGTAACCAGCCATGACCTGGGCAATCTGCATCACCTGTTCCTGATACAGGATGATGCCGTAAGTCGGTGCCAGTACTGGCTTGAGGCCTTCGTACTGGTAGTCCGAGTGCGGGTACGCCAGCTCGGCGCGACCGTGCTTACGGTTGATGAAGTCGTCCACCATGCCCGATTGCAGCGGGCCCGGACGGAACAGCGCCACCAGTGCGATCAAGTCTTCCAGGCAGTCGGGCTTGAGCTTTTTGATCAGCTCTTTCATGCCCCGGGATTCAAGCTGGAACACGGCCGTGGTTTCGGCTTTTTGCAGCAAAGTGTAGGTCGGCTTGTCGTCCAGCGGGATGAACGCGATATCCAGCGGCGGCTCGTTGACCTTGGCGCGGTCACGGTTGATGGTTTTCAGCGCCCAGTCGATGATCGTCAGGGTTCGCAGGCCGAGGAAGTCGAACTTCACCAGGCCGGCCGCCTCGACGTCGTCCTTGTCGAACTGGGTTACCAGACCGTCACCGGCCTCGTCGCAATAAATCGGCGAGAAGTCGGTCAGCTTGGTTGGCGCGATAACCACACCACCGGCGTGCTTGCCGACGTTACGCACAACGCCTTCGAGCTTGCGGGCCATTTCCCAGATTTCCGCGGCTTCTTCATCGACCTTGATGAAGTCGCGCAGGATCTCTTCCTGCTCGTAGGCCTTTTCCAGGGTCATGCCGACTTCGAACGGAATCATCTTCGACAGACGGTCCGCCAGGCCATAGGACTTGCCCTGCACCCGCGCCACGTCGCGGACCACAGCCTTGGCGGCCATGGAACCGAAGGTGATGATCTGGCTTACCGCGTTGCGGCCGTACTTCTCGGCCACGTAGTCGATCACCCGGTCACGACCGTCCATGCAGAAGTCGACGTCGAAGTCGGGCATCGATACCCGTTCCGGGTTGAGGAAACGTTCGAACAGCAGGTCGTATTCCAGCGGATCGAGGTCGGTGATCTTCTGCACATAGGCCACCAGCGATCCGGCACCCGATCCACGGCCAGGACCCACCGGCACGCCGTTGTTCTTGGCCCACTGGATAAAGTCCATCACGATCAGGAAGTAACCGGGGAAGCCCATCTGGATGATGATATCCAGCTCGAAATTCAGCCGGTCGACATAGACCTGACGCTTGGCCTCGTAGTCTTCGGTGGTGTCTTTGGGCAGCAGTACCGCCAGCCGCTCCTCCAGACCTTCGAACGAGACCTTGCGGAAGTATTCGTCGATGGTCATGCCATCGGGTATCGGGAAGTTGGGCAGGAAGTGCGTACCCAGCTTCACTTCGATGTTGCAGCGCTTGGCGATCTCGACGGTGTTTTCCAGCGCCTCGGGAATGTCGCTGAACAGCTCGGCCATTTCCTCGGCGCTTTTGAGGTACTGCTGATCGCTGTAATTCTTCGAACGCCGCGGATCGTCGAGGGCACGGCCCTCACCGATGCAAACGCGGGTTTCGTGGGCGGCGAAGTCTTCCTGCTTGATGAAGCGCACGTCATTGGTCGCCACAAGCGGCGCGCCGAGCTTCTCGGCGAGGGCCACGGCGCCGTGCAGTTGTTCTTCATCGTTGGGGCGGTTGGTGCGCTGGATTTCCAGGTAGAAACGATCCGGAAACACTTCCATCCATTCGCGGGCCAGGGTTTCGGCCTCGGCGGGGTTGCCGCTGAGCATGGCCTGGCCGATTTCGCCTTCCTTGGCCGCTGACAGCATGATCAGGCCGGCGTTGGCTTCAGCGACCCATTCGCGCTCGATGATGATCGCGCCATTGCGCTGACCATCGATAAAGCCGCGGGAAATAAGCTCGGTGAGGTTGCGGTAGCCTTCGGCGTTCATCACCAGCAGGCTGATCCGGCTCAGCGGATTGTCCGGATCCTTGTTCGACAACCACAGGTCGGCGCCACAGATCGGCTTGATCCCGGCACCCATGGCGTTTTTATAGAATTTGACCAGGGAACACATGTTGTTCTGGTCGGTGACCGCTACGGCAGGCATGTTCATGCCGACCAGGGTCTTGACCAGCGGCTTGATCCGCACCAGACCGTCGACCAGGGAGTATTCAGTGTGCAGGCGTAGGTGAACGAATGAAGCCGGCATAGTGATCCTGTCTGTGAGCGTGAAGACAACAAGGCCCGGATTGTACCGGGCCTTGGTAGAAAAAATCAGCCTTGCGACTAACTCTCGATGAGACCTTCCCGCGCCTCATACGCCAGCCGCACCGGAGCAAACGATCGCCGGTGAATCGGGGTCGGGCCAAGACGGGCGAGCGCTTCCAGATGAACGGGTGTCGGGTAGCCTTTATGCCCGCCGATGCCGTAACCCGGATATATCAGTTCGAACGCGGCCATTTCCCGGTCGCGACTGACCTTGGCCAGAATCGATGCCGCCGCGATGGCCGGTACCTTGCTGTCACCCTTGACCACCGCCTCGGAGCGCATTGGCAGCTTAGGGCAACGGTTGCCGTCGATCATCGCCAGTTTCGGTTGAATGTGCAGCCCCGCCACTGCACGCTGCATCGCCAGCATGGTGGCGTGCAGGATATTCAGTTCGTCGATTTCTTCGACTTCGGCGCGAGCGATGCACCAGCTCAGGGCTTTTTCGCAGATTTCGTCGTAGAGCTTTTCGCGACGGGCCTCGGTGAGCTTCTTCGAATCGTTCAGGCCGAGGATCGGGCGATTCGGGTCAAGAATCACCGCCGCCGTCACTACCGCGCCACAGAGCGGGCCGCGACCGACTTCATCGACGCCGGCAACCAACTCTTCGACTTCCGCCACCAGGGTGAAATCCAGCCCCATCTGCATGTTCGTTTTACTCATTTTTCTTGGCCGATCAGGTTCAGCACTGCGTCCGCAGCCTGGTTGGAGGCATCCAGACGCAGGGTCCGGTGAATCTCATCAAATCCGCGGGTCTGCTCTTCCCCACCCCCGATCAATGGTGACAACGTCTGGGCCAGCGCTTCGACCGTGGCATCGTCCTGCAACAACTCGGGCACCAACAGACGCTGGGCCAACAAGTTCGGCAACGAAATGTAAGGGCTTTTCACCATGCGCTTGAGAATCCAGAACGTCAGCGGCGCCAGGCGATAGGCGACCACCATCGGCCGCTTGTAGAGCAATGCTTCAAGCGTTGCGGTGCCGGAGGCAATCAACACCGCATCGCACGCTGCCAGGGCGAGATGAGACTGTCCATCGAGCAGGGTCAGCGGCAGATCACGACCGGCCAACAGTTCTTCGAGCTGTGCGCGACGCTGTGGACTGGCGCATGGCATGACAAACCGCACCCCGGGGCGTAACGCCCGCAGGCGCTGCGCGGTATCGAGAAACAACGCACCGAGCCGACCCACTTCACCACCACGGCTGCCGGGCATCAACGCCACCAGCGGCCCGTCGGGCAAACCGAGTTCGGCCCGCGCAGCAGCGCGATCGGCTTCGAGTGGAATGGCATCGGCCAGGGTATGGCCGACGAACCGCACCGGTACGCCTTTCTCTTCGTAGAATCTGGCTTCGAACGGGAACAGCGTGAGCATCAGGTCGCAGCCTTCGCGAATCTTCAGCACGCGTTTCTGCCGCCAGGCCCAGACCGACGGGCTGACGTAATGCACGGTCTTGATCCCGGCCTGGCGCAGTTTGAGTTCGATATTGAGGTTGAAGTCCGGTGCATCGATCCCGATGAACACGTCCGGCTTCGCGGCGATCAGGTCGGCGACCAGCTTTTTGCGCCGCGCCAGCAACTCGCGCAGGCGGCCCAGGACTTCCACCAGCCCCATCACTGACAGGCGCTCCATCGGGAAGTACGGGGTCAGGCCCTCGGCCTGCATCAGCGGACCACCAACACCGATGAACTCGACGGCCGGGTGACGAGCCTTGAGCGCGCGCATGAGGCCCGCACCCAGAATGTCACCGGAAGCCTCACCCGCTACCAGCGCAATACGCAGATTGGCCATGATCAGCGGGTGATGCCGCGAGTCGAAGACTGGATGGAATCACGGAACACCGCCACTTCCGGATACTGGGCCGACGGTTCGGCCAGTTCGGCGAGCGCCTGTTCCACGGTCAGGCCCTGGCGGTACACCACTTTGTAGGCGCGACGCAGCGCGTGGATCGCATCTTCGCTGAAGCCTCGACGGCGCATGCCCTCGAAGTTCATGCTACGGGCTTCGGCAGGGTTGCCGAACACCGTGACATACGCAGGAACATCCTTGCCGATCGCGGTACCCATGCCTGAGAAGCTGTGGGCGCCAATGTGGCAATACTGATGAACCAGGGTGAAGCCGGAGAGGATCGCCCAGTCCTCCACGTGCACATGGCCCGCCAGTGCGGTGTTGTTCACCAGAATGCAGTGGTTGCCGATTACGCTGTCGTGGCCGATGTGGGCATACGCCATGATCAGGTTGTGATCGCCCAGGGTGGTTTCCGAGCGGTCCTGGATGGTGCCACGGTGAATCGTCACGCCTTCACGGATGACGTTGTGATCACCTATCACCAGGCGGGTTTCCTCGCCCTTGTACTTCAGGTCAGGGGTGTCTTCACCCACCGAGGAAAACTGGTAGATGCGATTGTGCTTACCGATACGGGTCGGGCCCTTGAGGATTACGTGTGGCCCGATGACTGTCCCCTCGCCGATTTCCACACCTGCGCCAACGATCGACCACGGGCCGACCTCGACGCCCTCAGCCAGAACGGCTGTCGGATCGATGATTGCACGAGGGTCAATCAAACTCATAGCTTGCGTTCCGCACAGATGATTTCAGCGGAGCAGACAGGCTTGCCATCGACCGAAGCCTGGCACTCGAATTTCCAGATCTGACGCTTGCAGCTGATGAACTTGGCTTCAAGGATCAGCTGATCGCCTGGCAGCACCGGCTGGCGAAAGCGCAGCTTGTCGGAGCCGACGAAGTAATAAAGAGTGCCGTCGGCCGGTTTCACGTCGAGCATTTTGAAACCAAGGATCCCGGCAGCCTGAGCCATGGCCTCGATGATCAACACGCCCGGCATGATTGGATGCGCAGGGAAGTGACCATTGAAGAACGGCTCGTTGATGCTGACATTCTTGTAGGCGCGAATGCGCTTGCCTTCAACATCCAGCTCCACTACCCGGTCCACCAGCAGGAACGGGTAACGGTGAGGCAGGTATTCGCGAATCTCGTTGATGTCCATCATTTCGGGGGGAAGCCTATGTAAAGATTGGGGGCGCGCGACTGGCGCACGCTCCACTAGCAAATCAGGGACGCAGTCTAGCGGCTGCGCGCACTTGATATGGAAATGGTATCAGCCATCTGATGAAGCATTACCGTCAGGGGTCACTTCCCCTACCTGCTTTTCCAGCTGGCGCAAACGTCGCGCGATGTCATCGAGCTGACGAATGCGTGCCGCGCTTTTGCGCCACTCGGCTGCCGGCTGCATGGCCGTACCGGAAGAATAGGCGCCTGGCTCGGTAATCGAGTGGGTCACCATGGTCATCCCGGTGATGAAAACGTTGTCGCAAATTTCAATATGCCCCACCAGGCCTACACCACCGGCGAGCATGCAATGCTTGCCGATTTTGGTGCTGCCGGAGATCCCGACGCACGCCGCCATGGCGGTGTGATCACCAACCTGAACGTTGTGGGCAATCTGAATCTGGTTATCGAGCTTCACGCCGTTGCCGATGATGGTATCGGCCAACGCACCGCGGTCTATAGCGGTGTTAACGCCGATTTCCACATCATCGCCGATCAGCACACCACCAATCTGGGCGATTTTCTGCCAGATGCCTTTTTCATTGGCAAAGCCGAAGCCTTCGCCGCCGAGCACCGCACCGGACTGAATGACGACCCGCTTGCCGACGCGAACGTCGTGATACAAGGTCACACGCGGCGCGAGCCAGCCACCCTCACCCACCACGCTGCGAGCGCCGATGAAGCAATGCGCGCCGACAGTCGTACCGGCTGCAACCTGCGCACCACTTTCGATCACCACAAACGCACCGATACTCGCCGCAGGATCGACCACCGCATCCGCGGCGATCACCGCCGTCGGATGTATGCCGGCGGCGGCCTTGGGCTTTGGATCGAACAGGTGGGAAACACGTGCGTAGGCCGCGTAAGGATCCGGCACCACCAGTACATCCCCGGAATGCCCTTCGGCATCAGCGGCTTTCAGCAACAGGGCCGCCGCCTGACTGCCTGCCAGGTATTTACGGTATTGGGGGTTTGCAAGAAAGCTCAACTGAGCTGGGCCAGCCTCCTGCAAGGTGGCTAGCCCAGTAATTGCTTTCTCGGGGTCGCCACGTAACGTGGCGCCGAGGAACTCGGCCAACTGGCCGAGCTTAATGGTCACAGTCATGGATTACTTCAGCTGATTCATGCGCTCGATAACCTGGCGAGTGATGTCGTACTGAGGCTTGACATCGATCACTGCGCCACGCTCGAAGACCAGGTCATAAGCACCTTTCTTGATGACTTCTTCCACAGCGCTGTCCAGTTTCGGCTTGAGCTGCTTCAGCATTTCACGGTCGGCAACGGCTTTGGCTTCGTTGAGTTCCTTGGACTGGAACTGGAAGTCACGGGCCTTTTGCTTGAATTCAAGCTCCAGACGCTCGCGCTCGCCCTGCTGCATTTTGTCGCCACCAGCCATCAGGCGGTCCTGAATGCCCTTGGCGCTGCTTTCCAGCGTCTTGAGCTTGGTCAGCTGAGGACCGAACTTCTTCTCGGCATCCACGGCGTATTTCTTGGCCGCATCGGACTCCAGCAGAGCCATCTGATAGTTCAAAACGGCAATTTTCATGTCGGCAAATGCCGGACCAGCGACCAGTACGCTGGCCAGGAGAACCAATTGAGTCAACTTACGCACGATGCACTCCTACAAAATTCATTGTCGTTATCTTGGGTCAGACGCTTAGAACGTCTGGCCGAGGGAAAATTGGAACACTTGAGTCTCAGCGTTATCCGGTTTCTTGACTGGCGTGGCCAACGCGAAACTCAGAGGACCCAGTGCGGTGACCCAGGTCACACCTACACCAACAGAACTGGCCATGTTGCTCAGACTAATGTCGTTGCACTTGGTGTTGGACTTCGTGCCATCCGCGTTTGTGGTATCCGAGCAAGATGAATCGAATACGTTACCCACATCCCAGAATACCGAGGTGCGCAGGGAGCGTTGATCCTTGACGAACGGCAGCGGGAACAGGACTTCCACACCGCCCTGGATCAGGACGTTACCACCGAACGGCAGTGGATCCTGGTCCGGGTCAAACTGGGTGCCAGGGTTCTTGCCGGTACTTGGTGTACTGCGAGGCCCCAGGGAACTGTCCTTGAAACCACGTACCGAGTTGAAACCACCAGCATAGTAGTTTTCATAGAATGGCAAGCCGTCGGTCGAACCGTAACCATCGCCATAACCCAACTCGGTATGCAGGCGCATGGTGTAGCTCTCGGACAATGGCTGGAACAGCTGGCCACGGTAGTCGAGCTTGAAGAACGACAGGTCGCTGCCTGGAATCGTGGATTCCAGCACCAGGCTCTGGGAATGGCCACGGGTGGCGAGCACGCCCTTGTTCAGGGTGGACTCGGACCAGCCGGCCGAAGCCTTGAAGTTCAGGTACTGATCGCCTTCCTTGTTAACGAAGTCGAAAATCTCGTCGACGGTGAAAACGCCAGTCTTGATCTTGTCCTGCTGCGCATTCAGGCCGAAGGTCAGACGCGAAGTCTCGCTGATTGGATAACCGACACTCACACCGGCACCCAGGCTGTCTACAGCGTAGCTGGCGACGTCGGTATCGAGCTCATCGTAGTCAGTCGTGCGATAGAACGCGTTGTAACCCAGGCTCACGCCATCGGCGGTCCAGTAGGGGTCGACGAAACCGAAGTTATAGCGGGTCTGGTATTGGCTTTTGGTCAAGCCGACGCTGACCTTGTTACCGGTACCCAGGAAGTTGTTCTGGGTGATCGAACCACCGAGGATCAGGCCGGCGCTCTGGGCAAAACCGACGCTGGCGGTGATCGAACCGGAAGCCTGCTCTTCAACGCTGTAGTTGACGTCCACCTGGTCATCGACACCCGGCACGGCCGGTGTCTCGACGTTGACTTCCTTGAAGAAGCCCAGACGCTCCAGACGGGTCTTGGATTGGTCGATCAGGTAGGTCGAAGCCCAGCCGCCTTCCATCTGACGCATCTCACGACGCAGCACTTCGTCTTCGGACTTGGTGTTGCCACGGAAGTTGATGCGGTTCACGTAAGCACGCTTGCCCGGATCGACCGCAAACAGGATGTCTACGGTGTGATCTTCATCGTGCGGTTGAGGCACGCCGTTGACGTTGGCGAAGGTATAACCTTCGTTACCCAGACGACGGGTGATCAGTTCGGAGGTGGTGGTCATCAGCTTGCGCGAGAACACCTGGCCTTTTTGCACCAGCAGCAGGGACTTGACCTGGTCTTCAGGGACTTTCAGGTCGCCGCTGAGCTTGACGTCACGAACGGTGTATTTCTCGCCTTCGTTGACGTTGACGGTGATGTAGACGTGTTTCTTGTCCGGCGTAATGGATACCTGAGTCGAAGCGATATCCATGTTGATATAGCCACGGTCCAGGTAGTAGGAACGCAGGCGCTCCAGGTCACCGGACAGTTTTTCACGGGCGTACTTGTCGTCGTTCTTGAAGAACGACAACCAGTTGGTGGTCTTGAGTTCGAACAGGTCGATCAGGTCTTCATCGGGGAAAACCGTGTTGCCCACCACGTTGATGTGCTGGATGGCTGCAACGGTACCTTCGTTGATATTGACCTTCAGGCCAACGCGGTTACGCGGCTGCGGCACCACCTCGGTATCGACGGTGGCCGAGTAGCGACCCTGGGCGACGTACTGGCGCTGCAGTTCGTTACGCACACCTTCAAGGGTGGCACGCTGGAAGATCTCGCCTTCGGCCAGACCGGATTGCTTGAGGCCTTTCATCAGGTCTTCGGTAGAGATCGCCTTGTTGCCTTCGATCTCGATACTGGCGACAGACGGGCGCTCGACTACAGTGATGACAAGGACGTTGCCATCGCGGCCCAGCTGGATATCTTGAAAGAAACCGGTTTTGAACAACGCACGAGTGGATTCCACCAGGCGACGATCATCCGCCTGTTCACCGACGTTCAACGGCAAAGCACCAAAGACGCTACCCGCGGAGACCCGCTGGAGGCCATTGACGCGAATATCAGAGATAGTGAAGGACTCGGCGTGAACTTCGGCGATCATCAATACGGTGAGAACCGCAGTTAGCAGCAGACGTTTCATGAAGTCCTTTCTTATTCCAACTGGCAATAAACAAACTGCCGCAAAATGCGGCAGATTCGCAATTCAGCGACGTTACAGACGACCCAGATCATTGACCAGAGCAAGCAACATCACTCCGATCACCAAACTGATACCGATCTGTATCCCCCAACCTTGCACCCGATCCGACAAGGGACGACCACGCGCCCACTCGATCAGATAAAACAACAAATGCCCCCCATCCAGTACCGGAATGGGCAACAAATTCAGAACACCCAGGCTAATACTCAGATAAGCAAGGAAATTCAGGAAATCAGCAACACCCGACTGGGCCGAAGCGCCCGCCACTTTAGCAATGGTTATCGGTCCACTCAAGTTTTTTACCGAGAGCTCACCGAACAACATTTTCTTCAGTGAATCGAGGGTCAGCACGCTCATGGTCCAGGTGCGTCGAGCCCCCTCGCCAATCGCTGCCAATGGCCCGTAACTGACCTCGCGAATCATCTCCGGCGGCCAATCGACAGCCTTCACCCCTGCCCCCAGGTAACCGCTGGGTGACTTGCTCTCGCCGCGAGCGGCCAGTGTCACCGGGACGTCGATTTGAGCACCGTCACGCTCGACCCGCAGCATGATTTTGGTACCAGGATGCATACGCACGGTATCGACGACCTGCTGCCAGTCATCCAGCGTACGACCATCGAGTGCCAGCAGCCGGTCACCGGTTTTCAGGCCGGCAGCCTGGGCCGGCCCCTTTGGATCGAGTTCGGCCAGCACAGGCGGCAATGCCGGACGCCACGGGCGAATCCCCAACGAATGGATAGGGTCGGGTTCATTAGCCCCCTTAAGCCATTTGTCCAGCACAAGTTCACGAGGAGAATCGGTCGTGGAGCCTTGTTCGCGAACCATTATCTGCAACGAGCCGCTTTCGCCCAGACGACGAACCAGTTGCAAGTTCACCGCCCCCCAGCCGGAAGTCGCTTCGCCATCAATGGCCACGATCTCCTCGCCCGGGCTCAATCCCGCCTTGGCCGCGATACTGCCGGACTCGACAGCCCCGATGACCGGACGCACCTGCTCGCTACCGAGCATTGCCAGCCCCCAGAAGAAAACCAATGCCAGCAGGAAGTTGGCAATCGGCCCCGCCGCTACGATGGCAATGCGCTGACGAACGGATTTGCGATTGAAGGCTTGATCAAGCTTATCGAGCGCTACTTCACCTTCGCGCTCGTCGAGCATTTTCACGTAGCCGCCCAACGGGATGGCTGCAACGACAAATTCGGTGCCTTGCTTGTCGTGCCAGCGCAGCAACGGCATGCCGAAGCCAACGGAGAAGCGCAGCACCTTGACCCCACAGCGACGCGCGACCCAAAAATGGCCGAACTCGTGGAAGGTAACCAGCACACCCAGAGCGACCAGGGTGCCGACAATCATATAGAGCGCGCTCATCTACTTTCTCCGCAAACCTGTCCGCTGCTGCCTGGATCAACTATCCGCAGCACTTACCGCCCGTGACGGCTCAACCATTGTCCGGCCAGCAATCGCGCCTTCGCGTCTGCCGTGAACACTGCATCGAGATCATCCACTGCCACTACGGGCTCAAGATTCAGTACTTCCTCGATGATACTCGCGATTTCCGGATATCGAACCCGCTCGTCGAGAAATGCCGCCACTGCCACTTCATTCGCCGCATTAAGCATCGCCGGTGCGCTGTTACCCGCCTCGGCCGCCTGACGGGCCAGGCGCAAGCAAGGGAAACGCTCTTCATCGGGCGCCTGGAAGTCCAGCCGTGCAATGGCAAACAGATCCAGCGGCGCCACACCCGAGTCGATCCGCTCTGGCCAGGCCAGGGCATTGGCGATGGGCGTGCGCATGTCCGGATTACCCAGCTGCGCCAAGACAGAACCATCGACGTAGTCGACCAGCGAATGGATCACACTTTGCGGGTGAATCACCACCTCGACCTGCGATGGCCGGGCGTCGAACAGCCAGCAGGCTTCGATCAACTCAAGCCCCTTGTTCATCATGCTGGCCGAGTCAACGGAGATTTTTCGCCCCATGGACCAGTTCGGGTGCGCACACGCCTGATCAGGTGAAACATGCGCCAGTTCAGCCAGTGGCGTCTGCCGGAACGGACCGCCGGAAGCCGTCAGTAAAATCCGACGTACGCCGACCGCCTCAAGGCCACGGGCATAATCGAGCGGCATGCACTGGAAAATCGCGTTGTGCTCGCTATCGATCGGCAGCAACACCGAGCCACTCTTGCGTACCGCCTGCATAAACAGCGCGCCGGACATGACCAGCGCTTCCTTGTTGGCCAGGAGGATCTTTTTGCCAACTTCGACTGCCGCCAGTGTCGGGCGCAATCCCGCTGCGCCGACGATGGCCGCCATGACCGTATCGACTTCCGGATCGGAAGCGACCTGACACAAACCTTCCTCCCCCACCAGAACACGGGTCGAAAGACCCGCCGCGCGCAAGTCATCCTGCAAGGTGCGGGCAGCAGCGACTTCAGGCACGACCGCGAACCGCGGGACATGGCGCACGCAGAGGGCCAGCAATTCGCTCAAGCGCGTAAAGCCACTCAAGGCAAAGACCTGATATCGATCAGGATGGCGAGCGATGACGTCGAGCGTACTCAGGCCAATCGAGCCGGTCGCACCCAGAACGGTAATCTGTTGTGGGCGGCTCATGGGGCCGCCATCCACAACAGTACAGCGAACAGCGGAATCGCTGCCGTCAGGCTGTCGATACGATCCAGCACGCCACCGTGACCCGGAAGCAGGTTGCTGCTGTCCTTGATCCCGGACTGGCGCTTGAACATGCTTTCAGTGAGATCGCCCACCACCGAAATGAACACGATCAACGCGGCACCGATCAACCCTTTGAACAGCTCGGCCACTGTCCAGTCGCGCACCAGGCCAACGAATGTGGTAATGACCAGACTCAGCGCCAGACCACCGTACACGCCTTCCCAGCTTTTGCCCGGACTGACCTGCGGTGCGAGCTTGCGCTTGCCGAAAGCACGACCGGAGAAGTAGGCACCAATATCGGCACCCCAGACCAACACCATCACCGCCAGGATCAGCAAGTTACCCAGCGGGTATTGCTTGATCTGCACCAGACCTTGCCAGGCCGGCAGGAGAATCAACAGGCCGATCACCAACTTGGTCGCCGCACTGGACCAGCGTTCGCTCGACCGCGGATAGGTCAGCACCAGATACGTCGCCACCGTCCACCACAATACCGAAGCACCCAATACCCAAGGCGCGAGGCCGGGCAGGATGTACATGAGGAACAGCATCAAAGCGACCACAGCGGCATAGCCGACGCGGAACGCTTTACCGGCGAAACCCGCCAGACGCGCCCACTCCCAGGCACCGACGGTTACGACCAGCCCGATGAACAGTGCAAAACCGGAACCTTCAAGCAGGAAAAATCCGCACAGGGCAATCGGCAGCAGGATCAGTGCGGTGATGATTCGTTGTTTAAGCATTAAACCCGGGCTCCAGCCTCGACCTGCTCGCTCGTTCTACCGAAGCGGCGCTGGCGGGAAGCGAAATCGGCCAGCGCATTGCGCATGGCATCGTGTTTGAAGTCCGGCCAGAACAGGTCGGAGAAATACAACTCGGCATAGGCCAGCTGCCAGAGCAGGAAGTTGCTGATGCGGTGCTCGCCACCGGTACGGATACACAGGTCCGGCAACGGCAGATCGCCCGTGGCCAGGCAGGTCTGCAGCAGATCAGGCGTGATGTCTTCCGGACGCAAGTGTCCGGCCTGAACCTCTCGCGCCAGTCGTTGCGCAGCTTGCGCGATATCCCACTGACCACCGTAATTGGCGGCGATCTGCAGGATAAAACGATTGGCGCCAGCCGTCATGGCTTCAGCTTCGCGCATGGCAGCCTGCAGCTCGGGATGAAAGCGCGAGCGGTCACCAATGATGCGCAGGCTGATGTTGTTGTCGTTGAGGCGCCTGGCCTCACGACGTAGCGCCTTGAAGAACAGATCCATCAAGGCACTGACCTCATCGGCCGGACGCTGCCAGTTCTCGCTGGAAAAGGCGAACAGGGTCAGCACTTCGACCTTGGCCTCGGCGCAGACTTCAATGACCGCACGCACCGCATCCACACCCGCTTTATGCCCGGCGACACCCGGCATAAAGCGTTTTTTCGCCCAGCGATTGTTACCATCCATGATGATCGCGACATGGCGCGGCACCGCGGAAGGTGCAGTCTGCTTGGTCTTTTCCATGAAAACGCGACCCTTATACGGCCATCAGGTCTTTTTCTTTCTCTGCCAGCTTCGCGTCGATTTCAGCCACGAACTTCTTGGTCAGATCGTCGATCTCGCCAGTGGCGCGACGCTCTTCGTCTTCACTGATCTCTTTTTCCTTGACCAGGTCTTTCAACGAGCTGTTGGCATCGCGACGGATGTTGCGCACGGCAACACGAGCGTCTTCAGCCACGTCACGGGCCTGCTTGGTGAAACCGCGGCGGGTTTCTTCGGTCAGGGCCGGCATGCTGATCAACAGCAGCTCGCCGAGGTTGGTCGGGTTCAGGTTCAGACCTGCACTACCGATCGCCTTGTCGACAGCGCCCAGCATGTTGCGCTCGAACGCAACGACCTGCAGGGTACGGGCGTCCTTGACGGTGATGTTGGCCACTTGCTTGATCGGGGTGTCAGCGCCGTAGTAAGGCACCATCACGCCTTCCAGGATACTCGGGTGCGCCTGGCCGGTACGGATGCGGCCGAAGTTGTGCGACAGGGACTCCACAGACTTCTGCATGCGCTCTTTAGCGTCTTTCTTGATTTCGTTGATCATTGTTCGCCTTCCTCGATCAGGGTTCCTTCAGCGCCGCCATGCACGATGTTCAGCAGGGCGCCGGGCTTGTTCATGTTAAATACGCGTAGCGGCATCTTGTGGTCGCGGCACAGGCAAATGGCCGTCAGATCCATCACACCCAGCTTGCGATCCAGCACTTCATCGTAAGTCAGATGATCGAACTTCTCGGCATGCGGGTCTTTGAATGGGTCAGCGGTATAGACGCCATCGACCTTGGTCGCCTTGAGCACGACATCGGCATCGATTTCGATTGCACGCAGGCAGGCAGCCGAATCCGTCGTAAAGAACGGGTTGCCGGTACCGGCCGCAAAAATCACCACGTCCTTGGAGTTCAAGTGGCGCATGGCCTTGCGGCGATCATAGTGATCGGTCACGCCAACCATGGAAATAGCGGACATCACGATGGCCGAGATGTTGGCACGCTCAAGAGCGTCGCGCATGGCCAGGGCGTTCATCACAGTGGCCAGCATGCCCATGTGGTCGCCCGTGACCCGGTCCATGCCAGCCTTGCTCAGCGCTTCACCGCGGAACAGGTTGCCACCACCGATAACCAGACCGACCTGAACACCGATGCCGACCAGTTGGCCAACTTCCAATGCCATGCGATCCAGAACTTTCGGGTCGATCCCGAACTCCTCCGAGCCCATCAGGGCCTCGCCGCTAAGCTTGAGTAGAATGCGTTTATAGCGAGCCTGATAACCACTGCCCTGCTGAGCCATTGCGAATCTCTCCTGCGGCGTATTTTAAAAATTCTTTGCGAGCTGTTTACAGCTGGCTGTTCAATCTAGCTTGGCGCTGCTTCAGCGCCATCGGAACATGGCTTTGTAAGCCAGTTCCAAAAGGAAACCAATTAAAAATTGGTGCCCCATCTGAAAAGAGGCTGCGCGCGTGAGCGGGCAGCCTCTTCTGGGCGACAGTTAAAAACCGTCTTATTGCTTGGCGGCAGCCAGCTGGGCAGCAACTTCTTCGGCGAAGTTGTCCACTGGCTTCTCGATGCCTTCGCCGACTTTGAAGTAGGTGAAGGAAACGATTTCAGCGCCGGCTTTCTTGGCCAGGGCACCAACGGTGAGTTCCGGGTTCATCACGAAAGCTTGCTCAACCAGGCTGGCTTCAGCCAGGAACTTGGTGATACGGCCGGCAATCATCTTCTCGACGATTTCAGCAGGCTTGCCTTTCATCTTGTCTTCGTTCAGCTGCAGGAATACAGCCTTCTCGCGCTCGATGGCTTCGGCAGAAACCTGCGATGGCAGCAGGAACTCAGGGTTGCTTGCAGCCACGTGCATGGCGATCTCTTTGGCCAGCTGAACATCACCGCCCTTGAGAACAACAGCAACACCGATCTTGTTACCGTGCAGGTAGGTGCCGACAACGTCACCCTCTACGCGTACCAGACGACGAATGTTGACGTTCTCGCCAACCTTGGCCACCAGGGCTTCACGAGCCGATTCCTGAGCAGCGATCAGCGGGGCTGCGTCGGTCAGTTT
This sequence comes from Pseudomonas sp. GM55, assembly GCF_000282395.1. Lineage (NCBI taxonomy): Bacteria > Pseudomonadati > Pseudomonadota > Gammaproteobacteria > Pseudomonadales > Pseudomonadaceae > Pseudomonas > Pseudomonas sp. GM55. Next base: position 19,148 of record NZ_AKJJ01000063.1, read on the forward strand.
TTCGGCGAAGGCTTTTTCTACGCTGGCAGCAACGAAGTTCTTGAAGTCGTCTTGCAGGGCCAGGAAGTCGGTCTGCGAGTTGACTTCCAGCAGTACGGCGGACTTGTCGTCGGCCTTGATGGCGATAGCGCCTTCAGCGGCAACGTTGCCAGCTTTCTTGGCAGCCTTGATGGCGCCCGAAGCACGCATGTCATCAATGGCTTTCTCGATGTCGCCGCCAGCCTTGGTCAAGGCCTTTTTGCAATCCATCATGCCTTCGCCGGTACGCTCGCGCAGTTCTTTGACCAACGCTGCAGTAATCTCTGCCATTTCAAAATCCTCTTGGATAGGTTTTCAACCATTCCACCCGATCGAACGGGCGATCAATTCTTCCCGAACCACCCTTGTTAGCTGCCGCACGTTACAGATAGAGCAGTGGGCGCCGACAAATGGTTTTCGAGGTGGCAAAAAGGGGGCCAAGCCCCCTTTTTGCTTACTGAGTCAACGCCAAGGCGTCAATTACTCAGCGGCTGCTACCGGAGCTTCGTCAACGAATACTTCGGTGCCGCCGGCAACGTTGTTGCGACCGCGGATTACAGCGTCAGCCATCGAACCCATGTACAGCTGGATAGCGCGGATTGCGTCATCGTTGCCTGGGATGATGTAGTCAACGCCTTCCGGGCTGCTGTTGGTATCGACTACGCCGATAACCGGGATGCCCAGCTTGTTGGCTTCGGTGATCGCGATGCGCTCGTGATCAACGTCGATAACGAACAGAGCGTCTGGCAGACCGCCCATGTCCTTGATACCACCCAGGGAACGATCCAGCTTTTCCAGGTCACGAGTGCGCATCAGCGCTTCTTTCTTGGTCAGCTTGGCGAAAGTACCGTCTTCGGCTTGAACTTCAAGGTCACGCAGACGCTTGATGGAAGCACGGATGGTTTTGAAGTTGGTCAGCATGCCGCCCAACCAGCGGTGATCGACGTACGGCGAACCGCAACGTGCTGCTTCTTCAGCAACGATCTTGCCAGCGGAACGCTTGGTGCCGACGAACAGAATCTTGTTTTTGCCCTGGGCCAGACGCTCTACGAAAGTCAGAGCTTCGTTGAACATTGGCAGGGTTTTTTCAAGGTTGATGATGTGGATCTTGTTACGCGCGCCGAAAATGTACTTGCCCATTTTCGGGTTCCAGTAACGGGTCTGGTGACCGAAGTGCACACCGGCCTTCAGCATATCGCGCATGTTGACTTGGGACATGATAGTTCCTTAATAAGTCGGGTTTGGCCTCCACGTATCCCAATGACCAACCAGCAGCATCAGCTGAAGGCACCCAGGTCATCGTGTCGACACGTGTGTGGATTTAGGCTTTTCGGGACATCCCCGGAAAGCGGCGCATTTTATACCACAAGGCAGGGCAAAACGGAACCCGGATTCTGAAATCCTGGCGGGCACTTTGCTCTACCCCTTGGAATCCGCCAAGAATGCACCATTCTATAAAGAGAAGCGATGCACACAGGCGCAGATTTGCGCTGATCGTCTGGTAGAATCGCATTTTTCAGGGCTGCGAAGATCGATCGCGCAACGCCCTTTTCGTTTGGAAAGCGCCATCGAGCGCAGAGAGAGCCTGTATGACCGTCACCCTCAAAACCCCCGAGGATATCGCCAAAATGCGTATCGCCGGCAAACTGGCCGCCGATGTGCTGGAAATGATTGCCGAATATGTCAAGCCGGGCGTTACCACCGATCAACTGAACCAGATCTGCCACGACTATATCGTCAATGAGCAGAAAGCCATCCCTGCCCCGCTCAACTACAAGGGCTATCCAAAGTCGATCTGCACGTCGATCAACCATGTGGTCTGCCACGGCATCCCGAACGACAAGCCACTGAAAGATGGCGACACCCTGAACATCGACGTCACCGTCATCAAGGACGGCTACCACGGCGACACCAGCCGCATGTTCCATGTCGGCAACGTGCCGGTCTGGGCCGAGCGCCTGTCCCAGGTGACCCAGGAATGCATGTACAAGGCGATTGAAATCGTCAAGCCTGGCTGCCGCCTGGGCGACATCGGCGAAATCATCCAGAAGCACGCTGAAAAGAACGGTTTCTCGGTGGTTCGCGAATTCTGCGGTCACGGGATCGGCAAGGTGTTCCACGAAGAGCCGCAGATCCTGCACTACGGCCGCGCTGGCACCGGCATGGAACTCAAGGCCGGCATGACCTTCACCATCGAGCCGATGATCAACCAGGGCAAGGCCGACACCAAGGTACTGGGCGACGGCTGGACCGCGATCACCAAGGACCGCAAGCTCTCGGCACAGTGGGAACACACCCTGCTGGTGACCGAAACCGGTTACGAGATCTTCACCCTGCGCAGCGATGACACCATCCCTCGCGTTTCGGCCTGATCCCGTTACCGTACATCGCCTATAGAAAGGAAAGCCAATCGATGCCGCAGGTGGATCCCGAACTCTTCGACCGCGGCCAGTTCCAGGCGGAGCTGGCCCTGAAGGCAAGCCCGATCGCGGCCTTCAAGAAGGCGATCCGTCAGGCCCGCGAGGTGCTCGACGAGCGTTTTCGCAGCGGACGGGACATTCGCCGGCTGATCGAGGATCGCGCCTGGTTTGTCGATAACATCCTGCAAAAGGCCTGGAACCAGTTCAGCTGGAGCGAGGACGCCGACATTGCACTGGTCGCGGTCGGTGGCTACGGCCGCGGCGAATTGCACCCTTATTCCGATATCGACTTGCTGATCCTGCTGGATAGCGCCGACCACGAAGTTTTCCGCGATTCCATAGAGCGTTTTCTGACGCTGTTGTGGGACATCGGCCTGGAGGTCGGCCAGAGCGTTCGCTCGATCGACGAGTGCGCCGTCGAGGCCCGCGCCGACCTGACGGTCGTCACCAACCTGATGGAAAGCCGCACCATCGCCGGCCCCGAGCATTTGCGCCAGCGCATGCTGGAGGTCACCAGCACCGCGCACATGTGGCCGAGCAAAGACTTCTTCCTGGCCAAGCGTGCCGAACAAAAGGCCCGCCACCACAAGTACAACGACACCGAATACAACCTGGAACCCAACGTCAAAGGCTCACCCGGCGGCTTGCGGGATATCCAGACGATTCTCTGGGTGGCCCGTCGCGAGTACGGCACCCTGAACCTGCGGGCGCTGGCTGGCGAAGGATTCCTGGTCGAGAGTGAAAACGCCCTGCTCGCCTCTTCCCAGGAGTTCCTGTGGAAGGTTCGCTATGCCCTGCACATGCTCGCCGGTCGTGCCGAAGACCGCCTGCTGTTCGATCACCAGCGCACCATTGCCGGGCTGCTGGGCTTCAAGGGCGACGACGCCAAGCAAGCCGTCGAAAACTTCATGCAGCAGTATTACCGGGTGGTGATGAGCATTGCCCAGCTCAGCGACCTGATCATCCAGCACTTCGAGGAAGTCATCCTCGCACCGGAAGACGAGGCGCCGCCACAACCGATCAACTCGCGCTTCCAGTTGCATGACGGCTACATCGAAGCACGCAACAACAATGTCTTCCGCCGCACGCCGTTCGCCATGCTCGAAATCTTCGTGCTGATGGCCCAGCAGCCGGAAATCAAGGGCGTGCGCGCCGACACCATTCGTCTGTTGCGGGAAAACCGTCACCTGATCGACGACGACTTCCGCAACGATATTCGCAACACCAGCCTGTTCATCGAGCTGTTCAAGTGCAAGATCGGCATCCACCGCAACCTGCGGCGAATGAACCGTTACGGCATCCTTGGGCGTTACCTGCCCGAATTCGGCTTTATCGTCGGGCAGATGCAACATGACCTGTTCCACATCTATACGGTCGATGCCCACACCCTGAACCTGATCAAGCACCTGCGTAAGTTGCAGTACACCAAGGTGTCGGAAAAATTCCCGCTGGCCAGCAAGCTCATGGGCAAGCTGCCCAAGCCCGAGCTGATTTACATGGCCGGCCTGTACCACGACATCGGCAAAGGCCGGCATGGCGATCACTCGGACATCGGTGCCGTGGATGCCGAGGCCTTTTGCCAGCGTCATCAACTGCCCACGTGGGACAGCCGCCTGATCGTGTGGCTGGTGCAAAACCATCTTGTGATGTCGACAACCGCCCAGCGCAAGGACCTGTCCGACCCGCAGGTGATCCACGATTTCGCACAGATCGTCGGCGACGAAACCCGTCTCGACTACCTGTATGTGCTGACCGTCGCCGACATCAATGCCACCAACCCGACGCTGTGGAACTCCTGGCGTGCCAGCCTGTTGCGCCAGCTCTACACCGAGACCAAGCGCGCCCTGCGTCGTGGCCTGGAGAACCCGGTGGATCGCGAAGAGCAGATCCGCCAGACCCAGAGCGCCGCCCTGGATATCCTGGTGCGCGGCGGCACCGACCCGGACGATGTCGAGCAACTGTGGGCGCAGTTGGGTGACGACTATTTCCTGCGTCACACCGCCGGCGATGTGGCCTGGCACAGCGACGCGATCCTCCAGCAACCGGCCGACGGCGGGCCACTGGTACTGATCAAGGAAACCACCCAGCGCGAGTTCGAAGGCGGTACACAGATCTTCATCTACGCCCCCGACCAGCATGACTTCTTTGCCGTGACCGTGGCGGCGATGGACCAGCTCAACCTGAACATTCACGACGCCCGGGTCATCACCTCCACCAGCCAGTTCACCCTCGACACCTATATCGTGCTCGACACCGACGGCGACTCGATTGGCGATAACCCGGCACGGATCAAGCAAATCCGCGACGGCCTGACCGAAGCCCTGCGCAACCCGGACGACTACCCGACCATCATCCAGCGCCGGGTGCCGCGTCAGCTCAAGCATTTCGCCTTTGCGCCACAGGTGACGATCCACAACGACGCCCAGCGCCAGGTGACGGTGCTGGAACTCACGGCACCTGACCGCCCGGGCTTGCTGGCGCGCATTGGCACGATTTTCCTGGAGTTCGACCTGTCGCTGCAGAACGCCAAGATCGCCACCCTCGGCGAGCGCGTGGAAGACGTATTCTTCATCACCGACGCCAACAATCACCCGTTGTCCGACCCACTGCTGTGCAGCCGCCTGCAGGATGCGATCGTCGAACAACTGAGCGTCAACCAGGAACCGGACATCAAACTGTCGCGCATCAGCATCTGACTTAACAAATTTGCCCCTGTGGAGCCCGCCCCTGCAGGAGCTGGCTTGCCAGCGATGGACCAAAGAGCACCGCGTTTACCCCGTAAAAACGCGTCATCGTTAACGACCATCGCTGGCAAGCCAGCTCCTACAGGGTTTGTCAGCCCCCACACCGATCGAGATCTACAGATGAACAACGCTCTGACCCAGCTGCAGCCCTACCCGTTCGAGAAACTCCGCGCCCTGCTCGGCAGTGTCACGCCGAACCCGGACAAACGCCCGATCGCCTTGTCCATCGGCGAGCCGAAACACCGCTCGCCAAGCTTCGTCGCCGAAGCCCTGGCCAGCAACCTGGATCAGATGGCGGTGTACCCGACCACCCTCGGCATTCCGGCTCTGCGTGAAGCCATCGCGGCATGGTGCGAGCGTCGCTTCGACGTCCCCAAAGGCTGGATCGACCCGGCACGCAATGTGCTGCCGGTCAACGGCACCCGCGAAGCGCTGTTCGCCTTCACCCAGACCGTGGTCAACCGTGGCGATGACGCACTGGTGGTCAGCCCGAACCCGTTCTACCAGATCTACGAAGGCGCGGCGTTCCTCGCCGGCGCCAAGCCGCATTACCTGCCGTGCCTGGACGAAAACGGATTCAACCCGGATTTCGACGCCGTGTCGCCGGACATCTGGAAACGCTGCCAGATCCTGTTCCTGTGCTCGCCAGGCAACCCGACCGGTGCATTGATTCCGGTGGAAACCCTGAAAAAGCTGATCGCACTGACCGACGAGTACGACTTCGTGATCGCCGCCGATGAGTGCTACAGCGAACTCTACTTCGACGAACAAACCCCGCCACCTGGCCTGCTCAGCGCTTGCATGGAATTGGGCCGCAAGGACTTCAAGCGCTGCGTGGTGTTCCACAGCCTGTCCAAGCGTTCGAACCTGCCAGGCCTGCGTTCGGGTTTTGTCGCCGGTGACGCCGACATCCTCAAGGGCTTCCTGCTCTATCGCACTTACCACGGCTGCGCGATGCCGGTTCAGACGCAGCTGGCCAGTGTTGCCGCATGGAATGACGAAGTGCATGTACGGGCCAACCGTGCGCTGTATCGCGAGAAGTTCGATGCAGTACTGGACATCCTCAGCCCGGTGCTGGACGTGCAGCGCCCGGATGGCAGTTTCTACCTGTGGCCGAATGTGGCGGGTGACGACGCAGCGTTCTGCCGCGATCTGTTCGAACAGGAGCACGTGACCGTGGTGCCGGGCTCTTACCTGTCGCGGGATGTCGATGGCGTCAATCCAGGGGCGGGCCGCGTGCGCATGGCACTGGTTGCGCCATTGGCGGAGTGCGTTGAAGCCGCCGAGCGGATTCGCGATTTCATCCAGCGCCGCAAATAACCCCCCCATCCGGTGACGGCCAGGTTTACTTCACCTGGCCCAGCTTGGCCTCGCTCAAATCAAGCTCACCCAGCACTTCACGCAATACATCATCACCAATCTGGTGCTGACGACTGAGGCTGTACAACTCCAGGCGTTGCGCCCGCAGCGCCTTCACACGCAAACGCCGCTCCAGCAAGTCCATCTGAAAGGCCAGGGCCTGAGCTTCAGCGGAGTCGTTGAACACCTCCAACTGATGTCGGTACTCCGACATGATCCGCGCCTTGAGTTCGGCAGCCAGCGCGGATTGGGCGGCGTCCTGCGGGTTGACCTCTTCTGCCTCAAGCGCATGAATGGCCGCTTCGGCGGTCTTGCGCCAGGCGTCACGCACTTCATTACGCCGCTTGTCGTCCGGACTGGCTTCGATGCCACGCAACAACAGTGGCAGAGCGATGCAGGCCGCAATCAACGACAGCAGAATCACCCCGGCAGCAATAAAGATCAGCAAGTCCCGCTCGGGAAATGCGCTGTCCCCCATGAGCATCGGCACTGACATCACACCCGCCAGCGTCACGGCCCCGCGCACGCCGCCGACGGTCAGCAACCAACAGGATCGCGCCGTCGGTACCCGAGTCACTTCACCCTTGCCGCGCAGGCGGCGCAGCAACACCGACAGTCGCCAAATGCTCTGCACCCAGACGAAGCGCAAGGCCAGCAGCACCAGGAATATCGCCAGCACGTCCAGCCCGCGATACAGCAACGTCGGCCATAGCGAGGTTTCGTGACTGGCGACAGCCTTGATGATGTCCGGCAACTGCAGGCCCAACAGCAGGAAAATCAAGCCGTTGAAAGCGAACTCGAGCAATGACCAGACGCTGCGATTGAGCAAGCGGGTGTTGGTCTGCCGCGGCAGAAGATCGAGCCAGCTCTGCATCATCCCTGCCGCCACCGCCGACAGAATGCCCGACACTTCCATGCGCTCGGCCAGCACGTAGGCCGCAAACGGCAGCAGCAACATGAACACCACGTGCGTCGCCGGATCATCCCAGCCGCGCGCGATCATCCACGCCCGCAGACGGCCGACCAGCCAGCTCAAGGCCACCCCGACGGCCAGGCCACCGACGGCGACCAGCATGAATGTCAGGCTGGCATTGGCCAGCGAGAACACGCCGGTCACCGCTGCCACCAGCGCAAACTTGAACGTCACCAGGCCCGAGGCATCGTTCATCAGCGCCTCGCCCTGCAAGATGTGCATCAAGGGTGTGGGCAGTCTATTGCGGGAAATGGCCGACACCGCCACCGCATCTGTCGGCGACAGCACGGCCGCCAGGGCAAACGCCACCGGCAACGGCACACCGGGCAGCAGCCAGTGGATGAAATACCCGGCGCCGACCACGGTAAACAGCACCAGCCCCACCGCCAGGGTCAGGATCGGTCCGCGCAGACGCCAGAGTTCGCGCTTGGGCATGCGCCAGCCGTCGGAGAACAACAGCGGCGGGAGGAACAGAAACAGGAACAGTTCGGGATCAAGGGCCACATGCAACCCGAGCGTTGGCCAGGCAAGCAAGGCCCCTGCAGCGATTTGCACCAGTGGCAACGGCAACGGAATCACCCGTCCGATCAGGCGCGAAACGCCGACCAGCATCAACAGGATCAGGACGGTGTAAGCGGTTTGCATAAAGCGCGGTTCCCAGACAATCGACAGCATTGAAGTGCCATATTAGCCGCCTAGACTGTCTGCTGACCCTTGCACCAATGTCGCACCCGGAAACGCCGCACCCTCTGTAGGAGCGAGCCTGCTCGCGATGAACGCAAGGACGTCGCGGGCTATCTGGTGCCCCGCGTTATCGTTGACGACCATCGCGAGCGAGCTCGCTCCTACAAAGGTTTAATGGCATGACACAAATACAAACCCGACCACAGCCGCCGCGAAACCGTCCGGTCATGGCATAATCCTTCACCTTTTAATTCCAGAACCTGCAAAGGGGGCAATTCCTTGACCGTTTCAAGCAAAACGTTGCACCTTTTCGGCATCAAAGCCTGCGACACCATGAAAAAGGCGCGCACCTGGCTCGATGAACACGCTGTCAGTTATGACTTTCATGATTACAAAGCAGTCGGTATCGACCGTGAACACCTGACCCAATGGTGCAACGAGCACGGCTGGGATGTGGTGTTGAACCGTGCAGGCACGACCTTTCGCAAGCTCGACGACGAACGCAAAGCCGATCTCGACCAGACGAAAGCCATCGAACTGATGCTCGCACAACCCTCGATGATCAAGCGCCCGGTGCTTGATCTCGGTGACCGAACCCTGATTGGCTTCAAGCCAGATATCTACGCGGCCGCGCTCAACTAAGCAGCCCGTTTCAATTTGCTAGAGGTATCAACATGTCTACTACCCTGTTCAGCCTGGCCTTTGGTGTCGGCACTCAAAACCGTCAAGGCGCATGGCTGGAAGTGTTCTATGCCCAGCCGCTGCTCAATCCGTCCGCCGAACTGGTCGCTGCCATTGCGCCGATCCTCGGTTACAGCGAAGGCAACCAGGCCATCACCTTCACCACCGCGCAGGCCGCGCAACTGGCTGAAGCCGTGAAAGGCATCGACGCGGTACAAGGCAAGCTGCTGACCCGCCTGGCCGAAAGCCACAAGCCGCTGGTTGCCACCTTGCTGGCTGAAGACGCCCAGCTGTCGTCCACCCCGGAGGCCTACCTCAAGCTGCACCTGCTGAGCCATCGCCTGGTCAAGCCACACGGCCTGAACCTGGCCGGGATCTTCCCGCTGCTGCCGAACGTGGCCTGGACCAGCCAGGGCGCGGTCGACCTGAGCGAGCTGGCCGAACTGCAACTCGAAGCCCGCCTGCGCGGCGAGCTGCTGGAAGTGTTCTCGGTGGACAAGTTCCCGAAAATGACCGACTACGTGGTTCCGGCCGGCGTGCGTATCGCTGACGCCGCACGTCTGCGCCTTGGCGCTTACGTGGGCGAAGGCACCACCGTGATGCACGAAGGTTTCATCAACTTCAACGCCGGCACCGAAGGCCCGGGCATGATCGAAGGCCGCGTATCCGCTGGCGTATTCGTCGGCAAGGGCTCGGACCTGGGCGGCGGCTGCTCGACCATGGGCACCCTGTCGGGCGGCGGCAATATCGTGATCAAGGTCGGCGAAGGCTGCCTGATCGGCGCCAACGCCGGTATCGGTATCCCGTTGGGCGACCGCAACACCGTCGAGTCGGGCCTGTACGTGACCGCTGGCACCAAAGTGGCGCTGCTGGACGAGAACAATCAGCTGGTCAAAGTGGTCAAGGCCCGTGAACTGGCCGGCCAGCCGGACCTGCTGTTCCGTCGCAATTCGGAGACCGGTGCCGTGGAATGCAAAACCCACAAATCGGCCATCGAACTGAACGAAGCGCTGCACGCTCACAACTAAGCCACACGACCACCCGCACCTGTGTAGGAGCGAGCTTGCTCGCGAAGGACGATTAGGCGACACGTGCTGTCTGGTGCAACGCGTTATCGTTGACGTCCATCGCGAGCAAGCTCGCTCCTACAAGGGGGCAGGCGTACAGGCGAACAACATGATGATTCTCTCTCCCTGGCGCGCCGATTTTCCGGCCATCGCCGCCCTGCAACGGCAAGGCCAGACCTATCTGGACAACGCCGCCACCACGCAAAAACCTCAAGCCCTGCTGGATGCCCTGGCGCATTACTACGCCAACGGCGCGGCCAACGTGCATCGGGCGCAACACTTGCCCGGCGCTCACGCCACCCAGGCGTTCGAGGACAGCCGCCGCAAAGTCGCGCAATGGCTCAATACGGGCGATTGCGGTCAGATCATCTTTACCCATGGCGCGACATCCGCGCTGAATCTCCTGGCTTACGGCCTGGAACATCTTTTCAATCCGGGCGACGAGATTGTCATCAGCGCCCTGGAGCATCACGCCAACCTGTTGCCGTGGCAGCAACTGGCGCACCGCCGCGACCTGAAACTGGTGATTCTGCCGCTGGATGCCGACGGCGTGATCGACCTTGAAGCCGCAGCCAGCCTGATTGGCTCGCGCACACGGCTGTTGGCGGTCAGTCAACTGTCCAACGTGATTGGCGCATGGCAGCCTCTGCCGCAATTGCTGGCGCTGGCCAAGGCGCACAACGCACTGACCGTGATCGACGGCGCCCAGGGCGTGGTCCATGGCCGCCACGACGTGCAGGCGCTGGGCTGCGATTTTTATGTGTTCTCCAGCCACAAGCTCTACGGCCCCGATGGCCTGGGCGTGCTGTTCGGGCGCAATACAGCGCTGCAACAGCTGCGTCCCTGGCAGTTCGGCGGCGAAATGGTGCTCGATGCCAATTATCACGACGCACGCTTTCGCCCGGCACCGTTGGGTTTCGAGGCCGGGACACCGCCGATTGCCAGTGTGATCGGCCTCGGAGCGACCCTGGATTACCTCGCCGGACTCGATCAGGACGCCGTGTCCGCCCATGAAGCGGCGCTGCATGCCTGTCTGCTCAAGGGCCTTGAGGCGCGTAATGGCATTCGCCTGCTGGCCAGGCCGCAAGTGGCACTGGCCAGTTTTACCGTCGAGGGTGTGCATAACTCCGATCTCGCGCATTTGCTCACCGAACAAGGGATCGCGGTGCGCGCCGGTCATCACTGTGCCATGCCGCTGCTCAAACACTTCGAACTGACTGGGGCGATTCGGGTGTCGTTGGCGCTGTACAACGATTCCGAAGATTTGGAGCGGTTCTTTGAAGCCCTGGATCAGGCGCTGGAGTTGCTGCGATGAGCTTGCCTGCCGATGCCGTGACGGCACTGGACACCTTTCAGAAAGCTGCCGGCTGGGAACAACGCGCACGCCTGTTGATGCAATGGGGCGAGCGTCTGCCAGCGTTGAGTGATACGCAGATGTGCGACGCCAACCGCGTGCACGGCTGTGAAAGCCAGGTGTGGCTGGTGGGCGAACTGCGCGACGGTCATTGGCAGTTCAGCGCCAACAGCGATGCACGCCTGATTCGCGGGCTGGTGGCGTTGCTGCTGGCGCGGGTCAACGGGTTATCGGCGGCTGAGTTGCGGCAGGTGAATTTGGCGGACTGGTTCAATCAGCTGGGGTTGGGACGGCAGTTGTCCGAGTCTCGCAGTAACGGCTTGAATGCCGTATTACAGCGCATGCGCGAGTTAACTCTGTAGGAGCCGACTTGCTGGCGATCCAGACACCGCGGTGTGTCAGGGATGCCGCCTTCGCTGGCAAGCCAGCTCCTACAGGGACTGTGTTTCAGGCCTCAGGCTTGACCCGATCCGCCGGCCGCCGCACGCCCGCCACGATCTTGTCCACCGCCTTGGTCGCCGCGACCATGCCGAAGGTCGCCGTCACCATCATCACTGCGCCAAACCCGCCCGCGCAGTCGAGCTTCACGCCATCGCCGACAAAACTCTTCTGCAGGCAAATGCTGCCATCCGGTTTCGGGTAGCGCAGTTGCTCGGTGGAAAACACACACGGCACGCTGTAGTGGCGGGTCACGGTACGGGAGAAACCGTAGTCGCGGCGCAAGGTAGAGCGCACTTTCGACGCCAGCGGGTCGTTGAACGTGCGATTCAGGTCGCAGACCTGGATCAACGTCGGGTCGATCTGCCCGCCCGCGCCGCCGGTGGTGATGATCTGGATCTTGCGCCGCTTGCACCAGGCGATCAGCGCAGCCTTGGCGTTGACGCTGTCGATGCAGTCGATCACGCAGTCGATGTTCGGCGTGATGTACTCGGCCATGGTGTCGCGGGTAACGAAGTCAGGCACCGCGTGCACCGTGCAGTCCGGGTTGATCCCGCGCAGACGCTCGGCCATCACCTCGACCTTGGGCTTGCCCACCGTGCTGTCCAGCGCATGCAGCTGGCGGTTGGCGTTGCTGACGCAAACGTCGTCCAGGTCGAACAGCGAAATCTCGCCCACGCCACAGCGGGCCATGGCTTCCGCCGCCCAGGAACCGACACCACCGACGCCGACGATCGCCACATGGGCAGCACGCAGGCGCTCAAGGCCCTCAATGCCATACAAACGGGCGATGCCTGCAAACCGCGGATCTTCTGTACTCATGACCATTACCCCAAAAACCGGCGCGCATTATAAAGGGTGTCCTGCCTCACAAACACTGTTCCTTTTTGACGGCGTCTGTTGCCCTCATGCTGCGTTGCCTGACGACAACAGCCACTCGTCAAAAAAGAAACGTGTCTGCGAGGCAGGACACCTACGCAGCAACAAGATTTAAGTTTCAAGCGACAAGTGCAAGAACTTATGTGAAAGCCAATTGCCCAACGTCAGGCATTTCCCTGTCTGCTGTACGGTCAGGGAAGGCCCGGTGTAGGATGCGCGCCCCTTGGCGGTAGCCAACCGTTCCTTCGTTCCACAGCCTTTGGAACCAGAAATAACCATGTCATCGCGTAAATTTGGACTCAACCTGGTCGTGGTGCTCGCCATCGCTGCCTTGTTTACCGGCTTCTGGGCGCTGATCAATCGCCCGGTCACAGCCCCCAACTGGCCGGAGCAGATCTCCGGTTTCTCCTACTCACCGTTCCAGCAAGGACAATTCCCACAGAAGGAACAGTATCCGACCGACGATGAGATGCGTCGCGACCTGGAAATCATGAGCAAGCTGACGGACAACATCCGCATCTACTCGGTCGATGGCACCCTGCAAGACATCCCGAAACTGGCGGAAGAGTTCGGCTTGCGGGTGACCCTGGGGATCTGGATCAGCCCGGACCAGGAACGCAACGAACGGGAAATTACCCGCGCCATTGAAATTGCCAACTCCTCACGCAGCGTGGTTCGTGTGGTGGTCGGCAACGAAGCGATCTTCCGCAAGGAAATTACCGCCCAGGAACTCAGCGTCATGCTCGATCGCGTGCGTGCCGCCGTGAAGGTTCCGGTGACCACGTCCGAGCAGTGGCACGTCTGGGAAGAACACCCGGAACTGGCCAAACACGTCGACCTTATCGCCGCGCACATCCTGCCTTACTGGGAATTCATCCCGATGGACAAGGCCGGGCAGTTCGTCCTCGACCGCGCCCGCGACCTGAAAAAGATGTTCCCGAAAAAGCCGCTGCTGCTGTCCGAAGTGGGCTGGCCGAGCAACGGCCGCATGCGCGGTGGCGCCGATGCCTCACCGGCGGACCAGGCGATCTACCTGCGAACCCTGGTCAACAAGCTCAACCGCCAGGGCTTCAACTACTTCGTGATCGAAGCGTTTGACCAACCGTGGAAAGCCAGTGACGAAGGTTCCGTCGGCGCCTACTGGGGCGTGTTCAACGCCGCACGCCAGCAGAAGTTCAACTTCGAAGGCCCGGTAGTGGCGATTCCGCAGTGGCGCGTACTGGCCATTGGTTCGGTGGTCTTGGCGCTGTTGTCGCTGACCCTGCTGATGATCGACGGCTCGGCCCTGCGCCAGCGTGGCCGTACCTTCCTGACCTTCATTGCGTTCCTGTGCGGTTCGGTGCTGGTGTGGATCGGTTACGACTACAGCCAGCAATACAGCACCTGGTTCAGCCTGACGGTGGGCTTTTTGCTCGCCCTCGGTGCGCTCGGGGTGTTTATCGTGCTGCTGACCGAAGCCCACGAACTGGCTGAAGCCGTGTGGGTACACAAGCGTCGTCGCGAATTCCTGCCGGTGGTGGGCGATTCCGGCTACCGCCCAAAAGTGTCGATTCACGTACCCTGCTACAACGAGCCGCCGGAGATGGTCAAACAGACCCTCAACGCCCTGGCCAACCTCGACTATCCGGACTTCGAAGTCCTGATCATCGACAACAACACCAAGGACCCGGCGGTCTGGGAACCGGTGCGTGACTACTGCGCAACCCTCGGCCCGCGTTTCAAGTTCTTCCACGTGGCACCCCTGGCCGGCTTCAAGGGCGGCGCGCTGAACTACCTGATACCGCACACTGCCAAGGATGCCGAAGTCATTGCCGTGATCGACTCGGACTACTGCGTCGACCGAAACTGGCTCAAGCACATGGTGCCGCACTTCGCCGACCCGAAAATCGCCGTGGTGCAGTCGCCGCAGGATTACCGCGACCAGAACGAAAGCACCTTCAAGAAGCTCTGCTACGCGGAATACAAAGGCTTCTTCCATATCGGCATGGTCACCCGCAACGACCGCGACGCGATCATCCAGCACGGCACCATGACCATGACCCGCCGCTCGGTGCTCGAGGAGCTGGGTTGGGCCGACTGGTGCATCTGTGAAGACGCCGAACTGGGCCTGCGGGTATTCGAGAAAGGCCTGTCGGCGGCGTATTACCACTCCAGCTACGGCAAGGGCCTGATGCCCGATACCTTCATCGACTTCAAGAAACAGCGTTTCCGCTGGGCCTACGGAGCGATTCAGATCATCAAGCGTCATACCGCCAGCCTGCTGCGCGGCAAGGACACCGAGCTGACCCGTGGCCAGCGTTATCACTTCCTCGCGGGCTGGTTGCCGTGGGTGGCGGACGGCATGAACATCTTCTTCACCGTCGGCGCCCTGTTGTGGTCGGCGGCCATGATCATCGTGCCGCACCGGGTCGATCCACCGCTGCTGATTTTCGCGATCCCGCCGTTGGCGCTGTTTGTGTTCAAGGTCGCCAAGATCATCTTCCTCTACCGTCGTGCGGTCGGGGTCAACCTGAAGGATGCCTTCTGCGCGGCACTGGCCGGTCTGGCGTTGTCCCATACCATCGCCAAAGCGGTGTTGTACGGTTTCTTCACCAGCAGCATTCCGTTCTTCCGCACCCCGAAAAACGCCGATAACCACGGCTTCTGGGTAGCGATTTCGGAAGCCCGGGAAGAGATGTTCATCATGCTGCTGTTGTGGGGCGCGGCGCTGGGGATCTTCCTGGTGCAGGGCCTGCCGAGCAACGACATGCGCTTCTGGATCACCATGCTGCTGGTGCAGTCGCTGCCGTACGTCGCGGCGCTGATCATGGCGTTCCTGTCATCGCTGCCGAAACCGGCCGCCGAGCCTGAAACGGCACCTGTCGTCTAAATCTCTGCGGATGCACTAAACGGCGGCCAATGGCCGTCGTTTTGCTTTAAGATAACCGCCATTTTGCGCGCGCCATCCCAACACTGTAGGAGCTGGCTTGCCAGCGATCAAAACCACGCGGTTCGCCTGATGCACCGCTATCGCCGGCAAGCCGGCTCCTACGAAATGCCTTGCACCGGAGTTCTCCCATGACGGCCCACGCCGACCTTTCGCCGACCCTCCAACTCGCCATCGACCTGATCCGCCGTCCGTCCGTGACGCCGATCGACGCCGATTGCCAGAAGCAGATGATGCAACGCTTGGGCGATGCCGGTTTCACTCTGGAACCGATGCGCATCGAAGATGTGGATAACTTCTGGGCCACCCACGGCCAGGACGACGGTCCGGTGCTGTGCTTCGCCGGCCACACCGACGTGGTCCCGACCGGTCCGGTGGCAGCCTGGCAGATCGAACCGTTCAACGCGCTGATCGACGAACACGGCATGCTCTGTGGCCGTGGCGCCGCCGACATGAAAGGCAGCCTCGCCGCCATGACTGTCGCGTCCGAGCGCTTTGTCGCCGACTACCCGAATCACAAGGGCAAAGTCGCGTTCCTGATCACCAGCGACGAAGAAGGCCCGGCGCATCACGGCACCAAGGCGGTGGTCGAACGCCTCGCCGCGCGCAAGGAACGTCTGGACTGGTGCATCGTCGGCGAACCGTCGAGCACCACCCTGGTGGGTGACGTGGTCAAGAACGGCCGTCGTGGCTCCCTCGGCGCCAAGCTGACCGTGCGCGGTGTGCAAGGCCACGTGGCCTACCCGCACCTGGCGAAGAACCCGATCCACCTCGCTGCCCCGGCCCTGGCCGAACTGGCTGCCGAGCACTGGGACCACGGTAACGATTTCTTCCCGCCGACCAGTTTCCAGATCTCCAACGTCAACTCCGGCACCGGTGCGACCAACGTGATCCCGGGTGACTTGGTGGCGGTGTTCAACTTCCGCTTTTCCACCGAGTCCACCGTCGAAGGCCTGCAAAAGCGCGTCGCCGACATCCTCGACAAGCATGGCCTGGACTGGCACGTCGACTGGGCCCTGTCCGGCCTGCCGTTCCTCACCGAACCGGGTGCGCTGCTGGACGCCGTATCGTCGAGCATCAAGGACATCACCGGTCGTGAAACCAAGGCGTCCACCAGCGGTGGCACCTCCGACGGCCGCTTCATCGCGACCATGGGCACCCAGGTGGTTGAGCTGGGCCCGGTCAACGCGACCATCCACCAGGTCAACGAGCGCGTGCTGGCAGCGGATCTCGACGTACTGACCGAGATCTATTACCAGACCCTGATCAAGTTGCTCGCCTGATGCTGGCGTGCCCGATCTGCAGTGAACCGCTGAATGCGGTCGACAACGGCGTGGTCTGCCCCGCCGGGCATCGTTTCGACCGTGCGCGCCAGGGTTACTTGAACCTGTTGCCGGTGCAGCACAAGAACAGCCGCGATCCTGGGGATAACCAGGCGATGGTCGAAGCCCGCCGCGACTTCCTGAATGCCGGGCACTATGCCCCGGTGGCCAGGCGTCTGGCGGAACTGGCGGCCAGTTACGCACCACAGCGCTGGCTGGACATCGGGTGCGGCGAGGGTTACTACACCGCACAAATCGCCGAGGCGCTGCCTGATGCCGAAGGTTATGCCCTGGACATCTCCCGTGAAGCGGTCAAGCGCGCCTGCAAACGCAACCCGAAGCTCACCTGGTTGATCGCCAGCATGGCGCGGGTGCCGTTGGCTTCCGGCAGTTGCCAATTCCTGGCGAGCGTCTTCAGCCCGCTGGATTGGGAAGAGGCCAAACGCCTGCTCAGCGTCGGCGGCGGCCTGATGAAAGTCGGGCCGACCAGCGGCCACCTGATGGAACTGCGTGAGCGGTTGTACGACGAAGTCCGTGAATACACCGACGACAAGCATCTGGCCCTGGTGCCAGAAGGCATGGCGCTTGAACACAGCGAAACCCTGGAATACAAACTGACGCTGGCAAGCGGTCAGGACCGGGCGAATCTGCTGGCCATGACGCCTCACGGCTGGCGCGCCAGTGCCGAACGCCGTGCGGCCGTTATCGAGCAGGCCGAGCCGTTCGAGGTCACCGTGTCGATGCGCTACGATTATTTCGTTCTGCAGTAGCCACTAGAGACCAACTTTAATTTTTGGTCTTGGGCAACGGCTCAAGACCGGCTAAATCCGCGAATGGATTTTTCAGACCCGCAGCGAGGACATCCATGCGCCAGCCCGATATCGAGATTTACCTGAAAGACGCCGACGTCGACCACAAAGCCATTTCCACCTGGCTCGGTGCGGCATTGGGTCCGTGCACGGATTGGGTCCAGAAGGGCCAGACCTACAAGTGCAAGGCTGGCAACGTGCCCGTGACCTGGCTGCCAAAAGCGGTCGGCAAGTGGAACAGCCTGTACCTGGAAAGCGACCAGACCCCATGGGACGACGACATCGCCTGCGCCCGCGCAGCCTTTGCCGCGCTCAACGTCGAAGTGCGTTGCGCACCGGGTAGCTGGGTCGAGGAGGAAGGTGAGGAAACAGCAGACCGCTGGATTCGCATCAGCGCCGATGGTGAAGAAGAAATTACCTGGAAGACTGCCTGACATTGTTGGATGTAACGTGAACCTGTAGGAGCCGGCTTGCTGGCGATCCATGCACCTCGGTGCATCAGGATTGCCGCCTTCGCTGGCAAGCCAGCTCCTACAGGACCGTATTACAGACCTACAACATCCTCAGCCTGCAAGCCCTTCTGCCCTTGCACCACCGCGTACTCGACCTGCTGGCCTTCGGTCAGCGAGCGGTGGCCTTCGCCACGAATCGCGCGGTAGTGCACGAACACGTCCACCCCGTCTTCGCGCTGGATGAAGCCGTAGCCCTTGGCGTCGTTGAACCACTTCACGTTGCCGGTTTCGCGTGTTGCCATTTGTTCATACTCCCTTTTTATTATTGATCGGGCTTTTCGCAGGAAAGCCTCGGGAACGTCAGCCTGCGCATACCGGTCCCATGAGGGCAACGGCGACAGTGCGCCGAGTATATGTCAGACATTTAATCTCTCAATAGCACTTTGATTGCCGCTTTTTTGCCGATTTTCAGCGAATCCGGCACACTATCGGCCTCCCGAGCAAACGCTTGGTTTTATCCACTCACGCAGAAGCCGTATGACCCGTTCCCCGTTCCGCCGTCTTGTGTTTGGCACCCTGCGCCGACTGTTGTACCTCTGGGTTCGCTCGGAGACGATCAACCAGTCGTCGTTCACCCTTAACCTCGACCGCAGTCGTCCGGTGTTCTACGTCCTGCAAAACCCTTCGCTGACCGACCTCGCCGTGGTCGATACCGAGTGCAGCAAGGCCGGACTGCCACGTCCGGTGCTGCCGGTTTCGGTGGGCAACCTGCTGGAACCTGCCGCGTTCTTCTACCTGACGCCGGACCCGGACTGGCTCGGCCGCCAGGACAAGCGCGGCGCGCCGCCGACGTTGACCCGCCTGGTCAGAGCCCTGAGCCAGAACGCCGCTGAAGATGCGCAGATCATTCCGGTCAGCGTGTTCTGGGGCCAGTCGCCGGACAGCGAAAACAGCCCATGGAAACTGCTGTTCGCCGATAGCTGGGCGGTGACCGGGCGCCTGCGTCGCCTGCTCAGCATCATCGTGCTGGGACGCAAGACCCGCGTGCAGTTCTCCGCGCCGATCCACCTGCGCGAGCTGATCGAACACGACAAGGGCCACGAGCGCACCGTGCGCATGGCCCAACGCATCCTGCGGGTGCATTTCCGCAACCTGAAGGCTGCGGTGATCGGCCCGGACATTTCCCACCGGCGCAACCTGGTCAAGGGCCTGGTCAACCAACCGCTGGTCAAGCAAGCGATCCTCGACGAAGCCGAGCGCGAAAACATTTCCGCGGAAAAAGCCAAGGCCCAGGCCCTGCGCTACGGCAACGAGATCGCCTCGGACTACACCTACACCGCGATCCGCTTCATGGAAGTTGTGCTGAGCTGGTTCTGGAACAAGATCTACGACGGCATCAAGGTCAACAACATCGAAGGCGTACAGAAGGTCGCACCGGGTTACGAAGTGATCTACGTACCCTGCCACCGCAGCCACATCGACTACCTGCTGCTGTCCTATCTGCTGTTCCGCAATGGCCTGACCCCGCCGCACATCGCCGCCGGGATCAACCTCAACATGCCGGGGATCGGCGGCCTGCTGCGTCGCGGCGGCGCGTTCTTCATGCGCCGTACCTTCAAGGGCAACCCGCTGTACACCTCGGTGTTCAACGAATACCTGCACACCCTGTTCACCAAAGGCTTCCCGGTGGAGTACTTCGTCGAAGGCGGCCGTTCGCGCACCGGGCGCATGCTGCAACCGAAGACCGGGATGCTGGCGATCACCCTGCGCAGCTACCTGCGTTCGTCGCGCATGCCCATCGTCTTCGTGCCGGTGTACATCGGCTACGAGCGCGTGCTGGAAGGCCGCACCTACCTCGGCGAACTGCGCGGCGCGAGCAAGAAGAAAGAATCGATCTTCGACATCTTCAAAGTCATCGGCGCGCTCAAGCAGCGTTTTGGCCAGGTGGCGGTGAACTTCGGCGAGCCGATCAAACTGGCGGAATTCCTCGACAGCGAACAACCTGACTGGCGCAAACAGGAACTCGGCCCGCAGTTCAGACCCGCCTGGCTCAACGAAACCACCAACCGTCTCGGCGAGAAAGTTGCACAGCATCTGAACGAGGCTGCAGCGATCAACCCCGTCAACCTGGTGGCGTTGGCGTTGTTGTCCACCAGCCGTCTGGCCCTGGACGATCGCGCCATGGCACGGGTCCTCGACTTGTATCTGGCGCTGTTGCGCAAGGTGCCGTATTCGCCGCACACCACCCTGCCGGAAGGTGATGGCCGAGCATTGATCGAGCACGTGAAGGACATGCACCTGCTGTCCGAGCAGAGTGACGCCCTTGGCAAGATCCTGTATCTGGACGAGCAGAACGCCGTCCTGATGACCTACTACCGCAACAACGTGCTGCACATCTTCGCGCTGCCGGCGTTGCTGGCGAGCTTCTTCCAGAGCGCCTCGCGCATGAGCCGCGAACAGATCCTGCGCTACACCCGCGCGTTGTATCCGTACCTGCAAGCAGAGCTGTTCATCCGCTGGACGCTGGACGAACTGGATGCCGTGATCGACCAGTGGCTGGAAGCGTTCGTCGAGCAAGGCCTGCTGCGTTTCGAGAACGCTGTGTACCTGCGTCCGGCACCAAGCTCACGGCATTTCGTGCTGCTGACGCTGCTGTCGAAAAGCATCGCCCAGACCCTGCAGCGCTTCTACATGACCGTGTCCCTGCTGCTCAACAGCGGCCAGAACAGCATCAGCGCCGAAGAACTGGAAGATCTGTGCACGGTCATGGCCCAGCGCCTGTCGATCCTGCATGGCCTGAACGCTCCGGAATTCTTCGACAAAAGCCTGTTCCGCCACTTCATCCAGACCATGCTCGATCTCGAAGTGCTCAAGCGTGACGAGGCTGGCAAACTGGGCTATCACGAACTGCTCGGCGAACTGGCCGAAGGCGCGGCCAAGCGGGTGTTGCCGGCGGAGATTCGTCTGTCGATCCGGCAGGTGGCGTTGCATCGTAGTGAGGATGCAGCCGACCAACCCATTCAAACCGTCTAGATTGATCAGGGCACCAGTCGGTTCTGGTGCCCCAGACATGGAGATAGTCCGATGAAAAAACTGTCCCTGATCGCAGCCGCCGCGCTACTGGCAGCCTGCCAGCACCCGACACCGGCGCCCAAGGCCACCCTCAATGGTGAAGTCTTCTACCTGCAACGCATCGCACTGCCACCAACGGCGGTCCTCAGTGTCAGCCTGCAAGACATCTCACTCGCCGATGCCCCGGCGAAGGTCATCGACGAACAACGCGGCCCGGTCAAAGGCCAGGTGCCCCTGCCGTTTCACCTCAGCTACGACCCGTTGCAGGTCGAGCCCAACCATCGTTACTCGGTGAACGCACGCATTGAAGTCGATGGCAAACTGCTGTTCATCACCACAGAGAATCACGCCGTGCGTCTGGACGGCACCGATCCACAGCCATTGAAGGTTCGCGTCGACGCGGCCCGTTAAGTGTCTTTTTGAAAAAGGAAGTTGCCATGTTCCGCCCTACCCTTCGCTTTGCCGGCCTGTGCGCAGGCCTGATGATTTCCGCGAGCGCACTCGCACTGTCCCTCAGCGACCTGTCGCAGAAAGACGCCACCGGCGGGCTCAAGGACGCGCTGACCCAAGGCGCGCAACTGGCCGTCAAACAACTTGGTACCCCGGGTGGCTTCAGCAACAACCCGGACGTGAAAATCGAACTGCCGGGCAAACTGGGTAAAGTCGCGAGCAAGATGAAACAGTTCGGCATGGGTGACCAGGTCGATGAGCTGGAAGCCAGCATGAACAAAGCGGCGGAAACCGCCGTCACCCAGGCCCAGCCGATCCTCGTCGATGCCGTGAAGAAAATGACCGTGGAAGACGCCAAGGGCATCCTCAGCGGCGGCAATGACTCGGCCACCCAATACCTGAACAAGACCAGCCGCGAACAGATCCGCGCCAAGTTCCTGCCCATCGTCAAGCAAGCCACCGACAAGGTTGGCCTGGCCCAGCAGTACAACTCGTTCGCCGGGCAAGCGGCGACCATGGGCGTAGTGGATGCGAAAAACGCCAACGTCGAAAACTACGTCACCGAGCAAGCGCTGAATGGCTTGTTCGAGATGATCGGCAAACAGGAAGAAACCATCCGCCAGAACCCGGCGGCGGCGGCGACCAGTTTGGCGAAGAAGGTGTTTGGTACGCTCTGAGTCGCAATACAAAACCTGTGGGAGCAGGCTTGCTCCCACAAAGGTTCAGGCTG
Organism: Pseudomonas sp. GM55; assembly: GCF_000282395.1. Taxonomy (NCBI): domain Bacteria; kingdom Pseudomonadati; phylum Pseudomonadota; class Gammaproteobacteria; order Pseudomonadales; family Pseudomonadaceae; genus Pseudomonas; species Pseudomonas sp. GM55. The sequence goes on from NZ_AKJJ01000063.1 coordinate 41,526, forward strand.
CTGATACGGGCCTTAGAAAGAACACCCACTCCCGCCCCATCCTGCGTTTCTCGAACAACTTCAACGCGACCAGCCCATTTAGCGTGGCTGACGCTGTGTTGTAGGAACAACCCAGATTCGCCTTCACGTTGACCGCCGTGAACTCCTTGGCCATTCCGCTCCTGGCCACTTGAAACAACGCCCGCTGTTTCTCGGTGAGCTGGTCGAGAAAACCACTTTCACGCAACCAGCAATCAAATTGCTGCACATCGTCCAGACTTTTCCGATACGCCTCGGTAAAACTGCCCACAGCCCGCAACACCACCGAACACTGGAAATCGATGAAGTACGTCAGATCCAGGTCATCCGCCTCAGTATTCAGATACGACCGCCCGTATTTCAAAGGCGCATTGCGCAACAAAACACTGATGGCGATGTAGCGAAACGCCGAGAAGTCATTTTTGAACATGAACCAGTAAAACAACGCGCGCGCGACCCGACCGTTGCCGTCGCGAAAAGGATGCTCGTAACCCAAGACAAAATGCAGCGCGATGGCTTTGATCAATGGATGAAGGTAGTTCGCTTGATGAGGGTTGTTGTGGGGTTGGTTGATCCACTTGGCCAGCAACTGCAAACGGGACACGAGCCCTGTTGCAGGCGGTGGCGAATGCACGGTGTTGCCCTCGCCATCCTGGACTACGACGTCATCGTTGATCCTGAAGACTCCAGGCGAATACTGCGAATCGTCGATACCCTCAACGCCAACTCGATGCATGGCTGCAATCAGCTCAACGCTCAGTGGCTCGTAACGCTGCTCCCAGGCGAAGTTCATCATCTTGAAGTTACCGATGACCATTCGCTCATCCGGCGTGCGCGGCGAGCGATGGCGCTTGAGCATGTCCTTGGCCACCCGCGTCGTGGTGGCCGCACCTTCAAGCTGGCTGCTGCTGATGGCCTCGTCTTCGATCAGATCATTGAGCAAAAAGCTGAAATGAGCGCGCTCGCCAATCTGGCCAGTCATGTATTCCAGCACTGCGGTTGTCGCCTGACGATCCACGACGGAAATGGCTTTTTGCGCCTGCGGCGTCAGCATGAATTTCAGCCAGCTTGCCGGCTCGCCCAATGGCAAAAGGCTCGAATACTGTGCAGTCCGCGCTTTCTTGACCAAGGCCCAGCACAGGTTCGAATCCAGCCCGGGTGCCCAGCGGTAGCGCAATGAATCGAACGGCAGGTAACGCCCCTGATCGTCCAGGGGCTTGAGCAAGGCGAGGTATTGCGAAAGGCGTTCCTTGTGGGGTGATCGCAACAGCCGATCAAACACCGGATCGGACCGCCCCCTCAACGTAGGTGGATTTTTCATGGCGCTGTCCCAAACATGCTTAAAACCGGGCTCTGAGTACAACACCTGTGTTTTTCAGCCTCAATATCAGACGGGTCCGAGATCAATGTAGGAACAATGAAGGCCTGCTGGTTGGTAAAGGTTCAGCGGGCTTCTGCCTTTGGCTATTGCTGCGGATCCAGCTGATCCAGGACGCGATTCACTGATAACTGCGCCAGGACAATCATCTGCTGAATACCGAGTGCCAGATTGCAGGTCGGGCCGGTCAGGATGGACGGCAATTCAGTTGCCATTACATTCGCTGAGGCGAGAGTTTCATAGGCATGGACCAGCAGGGTTTCGGAATCGACGCCTGGGCGGATGGTGAAAATTGGGCAGGGGTGACTTGAAGTGCCGATAGGTTCTGCGGTTTCTGAACCCGGGGGGTTTGGGCTGGGTTTGATCATTGTGAAGCTCCTAACGAAAGTTGGAGCAGCCAGCATCACTTGCAGATGATGGGTGGCAGCTGTGTGCAGGTCTGCAAGACCGAGTCGTTAGGCAACCTCGGCAGACCCGAAGATCTCCCGCACACAGCCACCATAAATCGGTGGTCGCTAAAAAAGCGCCACGATTATAGGTGCGCCAGTGGGCGCCTAACAAACTATTGGCGGGCTTGCAGTCCCGGTCGCTGAATTGACAGCGACGAGCAAAGGCTAGAGATCGGGCTTCCGACGAGCAAGCTGAAAATCTTGTGGGAATGGTCTGAATGAATGGCTTGGGCGATAAACAATGTTGACTGTAAGTCCGTCATCGCGAGCAGGCTCGCTCCCACAATTGGGCTGGGTACATCTGTGAGGAATGGGTTGGCTGACAGGCCGCCATCGCTGGCAAGCCAGCTCCTACCGGGGTTTGGGTACATCTGTGAGGGATTGGTTGGCTGTGAGGCCGCCTTCGCGGGCAAGCCCGCTCCCACAGTTGATCCGGGTATGCCTGCAAGAGATTGGTCGGCTGGCAGGCCGCCTTCGCTGGCAAGCCAGCTCCTACAGTTGATCGGCGTACACCCATGCTCTTCACCACTCATCAGGCCGAGCGTTAGCTCGCCTGCAGCTCTTGATCTTGATCCACCCGCCCCCTCGGCAGGCTGAGTGGAGGTGTTCATCCGGGGATGGGCGCGCAGCGCCGTTCGACGCAGTCGAACACATTGCATGTAGGTGCAGCGAAGCCAACCGGAGGGCAATGCCCCCGGATGAATGCCGGAGCGAAGGAACCCCGAGCCCTGGCGAGGGGCCGTACGTTCGGGGCGAGCGCTTTTGGTTACTTTTAAGGCGCTTGTTAAAAGTGACTCGCCGTAAGGGCGAAACCGCCAGCCGCCGTTACCGCAGGAACGGATATGTACACCATCAAAAAACAGCCTGGCCGGCCCGAAGGCCGCCAAGGTCAACCCCTCAAACCGACTCTTTGCGAACCCGAAACCAAGCGGCATAAAGGGCGGGCAAAAACAAAAGCGTCAACGCCGTAGCCACAATCAACCCCCCCATGATCGCCACCGCCATCGGCCCAAAGAACACACTGCGCGACAGAGGAATCATCGCCAACACCGCCGCGAGCGCCGTCAACACAATCGGCCGGAACCGCCGCACCGTCGCCTCGATGATCGCCTGCCAGGGCTTGAGCCCCGCTGCAATATCCTGCTCGATCTGATCCACCAGAATCACCGAGTTGCGCATGATCATCCCGGACAACGCGATGGTCCCCAGCATGGCCACGAAACCGAACGGCTGGCGGAACACCAACAGGAACAACGTCACCCCGATCAACCCCAGCGGCGCCGTCAGAAACACCATCGCCGTGCGCGAGAAACTTCGCAGCTGCAGCATCAGCAGGGTCAGCACCACCACGATGAACAACGGCACGCCGGCCTTCACCGAATTCTGCCCGCGCGCGGAGTCTTCCACCGTACCGCCGACATCCAGCAAGTAGCCATCAGGCAGTTCGGCGCGGATCGGATCGAGGGTCGGCATGATCTGCTGCACCAGCGTCGCCGGCTGCTCCTTGCCATAGATGTCGGCACGAACCGTCACATTGGGCAGACGGTTGCGGTGCCAGATGATGCCCTCCTCGAAGCCGTACTCCAGGGTCGCGATCTGCGACAGCGCGACGCTGCGACCGTTATCGGTCGGCACCGCCAGGCTCGGCAGCAATGACAACTCGGTGCGCTCATGCAAGGTGCCGCGCAACAGGATCTCGATCAACTCGTTGTCTTCGCGGTACTGACTGACGCTGGAACCGGTCAGGGAGCTTTGCAGGAACCTCGACAGGTTCGCCGTGCTCACGCCCAGCGCCCGCGCGCGGTCCTGATCGATGTTCAGGTACACCACCTTGCTCGGCTCCTCCCAATCCAGGTGGACGTTGACCACATGCGGGTTCTCGCGAACCTTGGCCGCGACTTTGCGCGCCAGCGCCCGCACCTCCTCGATGTGCTCCCCGGTCACGCGGAACTGCACCGGATAGCCAACCGGCGGACCGTTTTCCAGACGCGTGACCCGCGAACGCAGAGCAGGGAATTGCTCGTTGAGGGTTGCGATCAACCAGCTGCGCAGGGCCTCGCGTTCCTCAATGGTTTTCGCCAGGACGACAAACTGGGCGAAGCTCGCAGCCGGCAGTTGCTGATCCAGCGGCAGGTAGAAACGCGGCGAACCGGTGCCGACGTAGGCCACGTAATTGTCGATCCCCGCCTTGTCCTTGAGCAGCGCTTCGAGGCGTTTGACCTCGTCCGCGGTGTTGCTCAGCGAAGCGCCTTCGGCCAGTTTCAGGTCAACCATCAACTCCAGGCGACCCGATGCCGGGAAGAACTGCTGCGGGACAAAACGGAACAGCACGATGGAGGCGATGAACAACAGCACGGTCGCCACGATCACGGTCTTGCGCCAGCGCACGCACCACTCCACCAGCCGCCGGACGCGCTGATAAAACGGCGTGCCATACGGATCGGGCTGGCCGGCACCGTGCTTGGCGGCGTGAATTTTCGCCAGGTCCGGCAGGAGTTTTTCCCCCAGGTACGGCACAAAGACCACGGCCGCGACCCACGACGCCAACAGCGCGATGGTGACCACCTCGAAGATCGAACGGGTGTATTCGCCCGTGCCCGATTGCGCCGTGGCAATCGGCAGGAAGCCGGCCGCGGTGATCAGCGTACCGGTGAGCATCGGGAACGCGGTACTGGTCCAGGCATAGCTCGCCGCTTTGACCCGGTCGAAGCCCTGCTCCATTTTGATCGCCATCATTTCCACGGCGATGATCGCGTCGTCCACCAGCAAGCCCAGCGCCAGTACCAGCGCGCCGAGGGAGATCTTATGCAGGCCTATACCGAGGTAATACATGCAGGCGAAGGTCATCGCCAACACCAGCGGAATCGCCAGGGCCACCACCATGCCGGTACGCACGCCGAGGGAGAAGAAGCTCACCAGCAACACAATGGCCAGCGCCTCGACCAGCACTTGCACAAACTCGCCAACACCGGTTTTCACTGCGGCCGGTTGGTCGGAGACTTTGCGCAGTTGCATGCCGGCCGGGAGGTTTTTCTGAATGCGGGCGAATTCGACTTCCAGAGCCTTGCCCAGCACCAGAATGTCACCGCCGTCTTTCATCGCCACCGCCAGGCCGATGGCGTCTTGCGCCATGAAGCGCATGCGCGGCGCCGGTGGGTCATTGAAACCACGCCGCACGTCGGCCACATCGGAGATGCGGAAGGTGCGATCAGCGACGCGGATCGGGAAGTTCCTGATCTCGTCGACCGTCTGAAAATTCCCCGTCACCCGTAGCTGCAATCGCTCGCTGCTGGTTTCGAAGAAACCTGCCGTGGACACTGCGTTCTGTTCTTCAAGGGCTTGCTGGACGGCAGCCAGCGGCAAACCGAGCGTGGCGAGTTTGACGTTGGAGAGTTCGATCCAGATTTTCTCGTCCTGCAATCCCAGCAGCTCGACCTTGCCCACATCCTTGACCCGTTGCAGCTGGATCTGGATGCGGTCCGCGTAATCCTTGAGCACGGCGTAGTCGAAACCCTCGCCGGTCAGGGCGTAGATATTGCCGAACGTGGTGCCGAATTCATCGTTGAAGAACGGCCCCTGAATCCCCGGCGGCAGGGTGTGACGGATATCGCTGATCTTCTTGCGTACCTGATACCAGAGCTCCGGGATCTCCACCGAGTGCATGGAGTCGCGTGCAATGAAGGTCACCTGGGATTCGCCCGGACGGGAGAACGACACGATGCGCTCGTACTCGCCGGTTTCCATCAGTTTCTTTTCAATGCGTTCGGTAACCTGGCGCGAGACTTCCTGGGCGGTCGCTCCCGGCCAGTTGGTGCGAATCACCATGGCCTTGAAAGTGAACGGCGGGTCTTCGCTCTGGCCGAGCTTGGTGTAGGAGAGTGCGCCGACAATGGCCAGCAACAGCATCAGAAACAGGACGATCTGGCGATTACGCAGCGCCCATTCGGAAACGTTGAAGCGCATCGGGGCTTACTCCTTGTCCGCCAGATTGACCACGCGGTTCGAACGATCCACCGGGCGTACCTGCTGCCCTTCGAGAAGTACATGAACACCCGCGGCCACCACCCAGTCGCTGGCGTTGAGCCCTTCAAGCACCGGTACGCTTTTCTCGCCAAAGGCACCGACACGCACCGGAGTCTTCTTCAAGGTGTTGTTGGCGCTGACGACCCAGACATAGGTCACGCCGTTTTCCGCCGTCAGCGCCGAGAGAGGAACGGACAGAGGGACCGCGTCGGCAGCCTGCACGAAGACTCGGGCGCTCTGGCCCAGTTCGACAGGCACCTTGCCGGTGTTGAAAGCGATGCGCGCCGCAAAGGTGCGCGACTTGGGATCAGCCGCTGGCGACAATTCACGGATACGCCCTTCGAAGCGCTGATCGGGTTGAGTCCAGAGCTCCACCGACACCGGCTCACCGACCTTGAAACGGCCGAAATTCTGCTCCGGCAGGCTGATCGACACTTCACGCTCACCATCGGTGGCCAGGGTGAACACCGTTTGCCCGGCGGCCACGACTTGCCCGACTTCCACCAAACGCTTGGCCACGACACCGTCCTGCGGCGCACGCAACACGGCGTAGCTGGCCTGGTTATTGGAAACGTTGAATTCGGCTTTGATTTGCTTGAGGCGCGCTTCACCGGAGCGATAGAGGTTTTCGGCGTTGTCGTACTGTGAGCGGCTGACCAGTTGGCGCTCCATCAGGGTCTTGTAGCGATCACGCTCGGAACGCACCAGGTTCAGATTGGCTTCAGCGGCGGCGACTTGGGCGCGAGTGGCCTCCAGTTGCAGGCGCACGTCCTGAGGGTCGAGCTCCGCCAATGGTTGATCGGCCTTGACCCGCTGCCCTTCCTCGACCAGTCGTCGGCTGACTTTGCCGCCGATACGGAACGCCAGATCCGGCTCATAACGCGCACGAACTTCACCTGGATAGCTTTCCATGGACTGCGCCGAAGGCTCTGGCTGGACCACCATGGCCGGGCGCACACTGACTTGCGGCGCCTCTTCGTGACCACACGCAGACAATAAAAAAGCCAGGGTGACTGGCAACGCGAGGGGCAAGGCATAGCGGAACATGGTGAAGGACCTTTCGCTAATGGTGCTTTGAATAATTATACTGAGCAGTATGTTATTAATAGCAAACTCACCAGTCCAGTAATAAAAACGAATATGCCAAACAATCTTTCAGCACCCAATGGCCCAGGCAGACCCAAGGATCTGGTCAAGCGCCAGGCAATTCTCGATGCAGCGAAAGTGCTGTTTCTGAGTAAGGGGTATGCCAATACCAGCATGGATGCTGTCGCAGCCGAGGCCGGTGTGTCGAAGCTGACGGTCTATAGCCACTTCAACGATAAGGAGACGCTGTTCTCCGCTGCCGTGATGGCCAAGTGCGAGGAGCAGTTGCCACCGCTGTTCTTCGAATTGCCGGAAGGCGTGGCAGTGGAAACCGTGCTGCTGAACATCGCGCGCGGTTTTCATCAGCTGATCAACAGCGATGAATCAGTGAACCTGCACCGCTTGATGATGACCCTGGGCAGCCAGGACCCGAAACTCGCGCAGATCTTCTTTGAAGCCGGCCCACAGCGCATGCTGCATGGCATGGAGCGCCTGCTGAGCAAGATCGATGAAAGTGGTGTGCTGAGCATCGACAAGCCGCACAACGCCGCCGAGCATTTCTTCTGCCTGCTCAAGGGCGCGGGGAATTTTCGACTGCTGTATGGCTGCGGCGAGCCACCGGTTGGTGAGGCAGCGGAGAGCCATGTGCGGGAGGTGGTGGGGTTGTTTATGCGGGCTTATCGGCCTGAGTGAGCCTGATGGATTGTTGGTGTCTGGACTGACGCCATCGCTGGCAAGCCAGCTCCTACGGGGGGCCGGATTTTCTGTAGGAGCTGGCTTGCCAGCGATGAAGGCGACTCGGTCTTAAGGCTTGAGCGCCTTCTTCGGATAGATGTCATACCGACTGGACTTGCCATCCAGCGCATGGCTCGGCTTCGGCCCTTCGATGCAAGGCGCCTTGCGCGGACGCTTGACCACCACCCGGTGGCTGGCCAGGGCCAACGCGGCTTCGAGCAATGCCGGTGCATCCGGGTCATCGCCGACCAGCGGCCGGAACAGGCGCATTTCCTTCTTCACCAGCGCGGTTTTCTCGCGGTGCGGGAACATCGGGTCGAGGTAGATCACCTGCGGCGGCTCGCCCTCCCAGTTGCGCATCACCTCGATCGAATTGCCCTTGAGCAAGCGCATGCGCGCCACGATCGGCGCCACGTCGAAATCTTCCGCGCCACGGGCCAGGCCGTCTTCCAGAAGGGCACCGATCAGCGGCTGACGCTCGATCAGGCTCATCTCGCAACCAAGGCTGGCCAACACGAACGCGTCCTTGCCCAGCCCCGCCGTGGCATCCAGTACCCGCGGACGCACGCCTTGGGCGACGCCAACGGCCTTGGCGATCATCTGCCCGCTGCCACCGCCGTACAACCGGCGATGGGCCGCACCGCCCTCGACGAAATCCACCCGCACCGGCCCCGGTGCATCCGGCCCCAGCTGTTGCAGCTGCAAACCCTGGTCACCCACCTGCAAGGCAAATTCGCCGTCCGCCACTTGCATCGGCAAGCCCAGACGCTCGGCCCATTGCTCGGCTTGTGGCTCGAAAGCCGCGTCCAGGGCCTGGACATGGATGCGGCAGGCCGCAGGTTGATCAATCATCGGAAAACACGCTCAAAAAATTAATGATCGGCAAAAACGGCCGATAACAAAACTATCGAGCATTTTGCCAGAGCTGAGCGTCGACCGAGAGAAATGTCAGACATTCAACCCACAATCACAGGTTTTATCTCGCCCTACGGCGACTACAACCTGCGAAACACCCAGGCACTGAGCGGCGTCAGCCACATCTGGCAGGATTTCTTTGCCCGGGCGCTGGCCGAACAGTCGGGTGAAGTGCTGCCGAAATCGCTGAACTTTCCACCGGTCGATCTCGAAAGCCCGGTTGAACCCACCGTTGGCAGCGACCTGCTGGCGCACATCGTGTCCCAGCGCGAATGCGACGTGAAGGACACCCCGGCCCGCCCGCCCGAGCCGCTGTTCCTGCCGATTGCCGAATTCGAAATGGACCTGGCAGACAAACCACGCCCAGCGTTCCCGGCGGATGAAATCGTCGCCCAGCAAAAACAACAGGACTTCGAAAGCGGCTGGGTGCGCCCGATCGTGCTGAACGCCAGTCAGCCGCTGCCAGAAGCCGGCCCTGCCCCGCAACCACGTCCGCTGCACCTGCCGATCGCCGAATTCGAACTCGATCTGCTCGACAAGCCGTTCCCGCCATTCTCGCCAGAAGAACGGGTGGAACAGCAGAAACAACTCGATTTCGACAATGGCTGGGCCCGCCCGATCATCCTGCAGAACCTGCGCATCGCCGCCTGATCCTCAGCCGCCCTTGCAAATCCCGTGTTCAGCCTTTGAAGAATTGATTGGCCTTCTGATACGGCATCGACCGCGAAGTGAAACCGAACGTGCCTGATTTCTGAATCTCTTCGGCGGCGCGAAAGAATTCTCCATACGCCGCCAGAGCCAGCGCCGAGCCCACGCTGATGCGTTTGACGCCCATTTCACCCAACTGCGCGACCGTCAGCTTCAAGCCGCCCGACATCAACACATTCACCGGCTTTGGCGCCACGGCGCGCACCACGGCCAACACCTCCTCGGCGCTGCGCAGACCAGGCGCGTAAAGCACATCGGCACCGGCCTCGGCGAATGCCTGCAAGCGGCGGATGGTGTCGTCCAGATCGGGATTGCCGTGCAGGAAGTTTTCGGCCCGTGCGGTCAATGTGAAGGGGAACGGCAAACGGCGAGCGGCAGCGACAGAGGCCTCGATTCGCGCCACGGCGTGTTCGAAACAATAGATCGGGCCTTCTTCGCGACCGGTGGCATCTTCAATCGAACCACCGACGGCTCCGGCCTCTGCTGCACGCAGGATACTTTTGGCGCAATCCGCGGGGTTGTCGGCAAAGCCGTTTTCCAGGTCGACGGCAACCGGCAAGTCGCTGGCGGCGACAATTGCCCGAACGTTCAACAGGGTATCGTCGAGGGTCAATCCGCCATCGGCACGACCTTGGGAAAAGGCATAACCGGCACTGGTGGTCGCCAACGCCTCGAAGCCGAGGCTGGCAAGCATTTTCGCCGAACCGGCATCCCACGGATTGGGAATCACAAAAACGCCGGTGCGCTCATGAAGGGCTTTGAACGCCTGGGCTCGAAGGGTTTGCGCATCCATTGGGCAGGCTCCTGGAGAGGGGGAAAGAATCCGCCTCAGAGCAGGCCAAGTTGCTCGGCGACGGGTTCTCTGTATAGCTCAGGCAGCGCCGGCAAGCCAGGCAAACGCAGCATCAGTCGGGCATGAAAACGCTGCGCCAGTTTCGCCGCCAGCAGGTTGTCGGCCGTGTGCAGGAAGATGTACGGCGTGCGGCCTTCTTCGATCCATAGCGCGATTTTCTCGACCCATGGCTCCAGAAACGTATCGTTGGCCTCCAGCATCGGGTGGCCGATAAAACGCACCTGCGGGAACTGCGTGAATGCCGCCGGACGTGGTGGCACACGGGGTTTCTTCGACTGGGCGTGCAGCACCGAAGCCTCGGTAGACGTGCAACTGAACAGTGCGCGGGGATCGAGACAGATGCGTTCGACACCGCGATCCAGTAGCAGGCGATTGAGCATGCGCTCGCTGTCTCCCCTGGCGAAAAAGTCGTCATGCCGCACCTCCACGGCCAGCGGCCGCTGCAGGGCATCGATAAATCCGGCCAGTTCGGGCAAGCGTTGCGGCGTGAAGCTTTTCGACAGCTGCAGCCACAATGGCGACACCCGTTCACCGAGCGGGCTGAGTAATTGCAGGAAGGTGTCGGCGGCGGTCAGTTGCTCGCGCAGATCGCCACCGTGGCTGATCTCGCCGGGAAACTTGGCGGTGAAACGAAAATGTTCGGGCATGGTGTCGGCCCAACGCTGCACGGTGCTGGCAGCCGGGCTCGCGTAGAAGGTCGTGTTGCCTTCTACGGCATTGAATACCTGGCAATAGAGGTCAAGAAAATCAGCGGTTTTGGCGTCTGGCGGATACAGGTAATCGCGCCAGGCGTTCTCGCTCCAGGACGGACAACCGAGGTAATACGGCAGCAACATCAGATGTACAGGTCGAGCCTCAGCACATCCGCTTCCCAATCGACGAAACCGGCAGTGCTCAGGTAGCTGGCCAAGGCTGTCGCCACGCTTTTGCTCATGGCACGGTGGTAAATCAAGTCTTGCTGACGGGCGGGAAGATTGCTCAGTTTTTGCGCAGAGGCTTTGGCGGCGCGGGCAGCCAGTTGCTCTTCAGTCGGGAATTCCAGTTCGCCTTCGATATCGATGGCATCGTCTTCCACCACGCGGTCTTTGCGCGGTTTGCGCTTGATGGGGTAGGACTGAGAGGAAACGCCGTCTATACGCATATGTGCATACTCGGAATCAGTGATGGCAGTTTAGTGGCGCAATATCCACTTCGCAAACCGCCGAGTGATAACTAGAACACATAAAAGGCAAAAGGTTTAAAAGCCGGGGTTAGAAAATGACAATTGACGGCGATCCGACTTGCCCGCGATTGAACCAACTCAATCCTGAGAATCTATCGTGCTTTAGGCGTCGCCACTTTATCCCGCAGATAAACCGGCTGCGCTTCGTCGGCCACGATCGCCTCACCGCGTTCCCAGGCAAATCGCGCCAGGGTCAGCAAGTCTTCGGCGTGGGGCAACATGCCCGCGTCCTGCCCGCTCAGGCTGACGGCGATACGCTCGCCATAGCCCCAACCGGTCCCGGCGCCAAACCACTCGCCACTGGCATCGGCCGGCAGTGCAGCGGACTCCGGCGGCAGTACCGCTTCCGCACCCACCAGGCGCATCTCCCCGGCCGTTTCGCGGTAGCAACCCCAATACACTTCATCCATGCGCGCATCGATGGCGGCGGCGACTTGGGTGGCGCCGTGTTCGCGCAACGCGCGTTGCGCCAGCACGGCCAGGTTCGACACCGGCAGCACCGGGCGATCCAGGGCAAACGCCAGCCCTTGCACCACGCCGATGGCGATGCGTACACCGGTGAAGGCACCCGGGCCACGACCGAACGCGATGGCATCGACCGCTTGCAGGGTGGTGCCAGCATCAGCCAGCAATTGCTGGATCATCGGCAACAGCTTCTGCGCATGCAGGCGCGGGATCACCTCGTAATGGCTCGTGACCTTGCCGTCATGCAGCAAGGCAACGGAGCAGGCTTCAGTCGCGGTGTCCAGGGCCAGCAAGGTGCTCATCGATGTTTCCGTAAAAGAGGTCAGAAAAAGTGCGCCAGTATAAACAACTACGGCCCGCAAGCGGGCCGTGGATGATGCAGCGGATCAGGTTTTTCAGCTCAGCGCTTCAAGTACCTTGGCGGTGATCGCTTCAACCGAGCCGACGCCTTCGATATGGCTGTACTGCGGCTTGCCATTGGCAGCCGACAGCTTCTGGTAGAAGTCCACCAGCGGCTTGGTCTGCGAATGGTAGACCGACAGGCGATGACGCACGGTTTCTTCGGTGTCGTCCTTGCGCTGTACCAGCTCTTCACCGGTGATGTCGTCAATGCCCGCGGTTTTCGGCGGGTTGTAGACGATGTGGTACACGCGGCCGCTGGCCTCGTGAACACGACGACCGGCGATACGCTGGACGATTTCTTCGTCTTCGACGGCGATTTCAACCACTGCATCCAGCTCGACGCCGGCGGTCACCAGGGCTTCAGCCTGGGGAATGGTGCGCGGGAAGCCGTCGAACAGGAAACCGTTGGCGCAGTCGGACTGGGCGATGCGGTCCTTGACCAGTGCGATGATCAGGTCATCGGACACCAGGCCGCCGGCATCCATGATGCTCTTGGCCTTGATGCCCAGCTCGGTGCCGGCCTTGACCGCGGCACGCAGCATGTCGCCGGTGGAGATTTGCGGAATGCCGAATTTTTCGGTGATGAACTTAGCCTGAGTACCTTTACCGGCCCCGGGAGCTCCCAGCAGAATGACGCGCATCGATGTGCTCCTCAATTTTTTATATGGATAACGTCAGATTCGCCTCGTGGGGCCAATCTCAAAAATAGGGTCGTGGCCGCCCAAACGGCCAAAGGCTGCTCAAGATACACAGCAGGCTGCGCCCACACAAGCCGCCAAAAGTCGGAGAAACCGTGGTCTGATGTGACCTTTTGGCACGGCTCCCCAAGTCGCAACCCCATCATTAACTGTCGCCTGGCAGCACTTTTTTGCCCACCATTGAATGGCATCCGACACCTGCACCGGATGCCTGTCCCCACGGCAAAAACCTTAGCCGGTATTTCGCAAACCGGCGGCAATCCCCGCCACAGACACCAGCAGCGCCTGTTCCACCGGGCTGTCCTGCGCCACATCCGGTTGCCGCGAACGGGCCAGTAACTCGGCCTGTAATAGATGAAGTGGGTCGAGGTAGGTGTTGCGCAGACGGATGAATTCCAGGGTGGCTGGGCTATGTGCCAGCAGCTGCGACTGACCGGTCAAGCCGAGGACGATGGAGCATGCCTGCGACAATAGGTCGCGTAAGTGCGCACCCAATGGCAGCAAGTCAGGCTCGACCAAGCGCTCATCGTAGGACCGGGCGATATCTGCGTCAGCCTTGGCCAGCACCATTTCCAGCATGTCGATGCGGGTGCGGAAGAACGGCCACTGCTCACGCATCTGCCCCAGCAGTTCGCCTTCACCACGCTCCAGCGCCTTGCTCAGGGCGGCTTCCCAACCCAGCCACGCCGGTAGCATCAGGCGCGTCTGAGTCCAGCCGAAGATCCACGGAATCGCCCGCAGGCTTTCGATCCCCCCGGCCCGACGCTTGGCCGGACGACTGCCCAGTGGCAAACGACCGAGTTCCTGCTCCGGCGTGGACTGGCGGAAATACTCCACGAACTGCGGATTTTCCCGCACCACGGCGCGGTAAGCGCTGACACCGTCTGCAGCCAGCTCGTCCATCAAATGGCGCCACTCAGGCGTCGGTGGCGGCGGAGGCAGCAAGGTCGCCTCGAGCACGGCGGCCAGGTACAGGTTGAGGTTCTGTTCGGCGATGTCCGGCAGGCCGAATTTGAATCGAATCATTTCGCCCTGTTCGGTGGTACGGAAACGCCCCGCCACCGAACCCGGTGGCTGTGACAGGATCGCCGCGTGAGCCGGGCCGCCGCCACGCCCCACGGTGCCACCGCGACCGTGGAACAACAGCAGTTCAACGGCGTGCGAGCGGCAGATATCCACCAGTCGCTCCTGCGCCCGGTATTGCGCCCAAGCCGCTGCGGTGGTGCCGGCGTCCTTGGCCGAGTCGGAGTAGCCGATCATCACTTCCTGCGGCCCTTGCAGGCGCGCGCGATAGCCCGGCAACAGCAGCAGCTTCTCGATCACCGGACCTGCGTTGTCGAGGTCGGCCAGGGTTTCGAACAGCGGTACCACGCGCATCGGCCGCAACACGCCGGACTCTTTGAGCAACAACTGCACGGCCAGGACATCGGAAGCCGCACCGGCCATGGAAATCACATAGGAACCGAGGGATGCCTGCGGCGCAGCGGCGATTTCCCGGCAGGTCGCCAGCACTTCGGCGGTGTCGGCAGAGGGCTTGAAGTACGTCGGCAGCAAGGGACGACGATTGCTCAATTCGCGCATCAGGAAGGCGATGCGCTCTTCTTCGCTCCAGTCCTCGTAGCGGCCCAGGCCAAGGTAGTCGGTGATTTCGGTCATGGCGGCGGTGTGCCGCGCGGAGTCCTGACGCACATCCAGACGAACAAGGAACAGACCGAACGTCACTGCCCGGCGCAAGCAGTCGAGCAACGGCCCGTCGGCGATCACGCCCATGCCGCACTCGTGCAAAGAGTGATAGCAAAGCTCCAGTGGATCGAGCAGTTCGCGGTTGTCTTGCAACACATCGGCCGGTGCCGGCGTTGGCGTCGACAACGAGGCGTGCGCCCAGTTGCGCGTCGCCCGCAGGCGTTCGCGCAGCTGTTTGAGCACTGCCCGGTAAGGTTCGGCGCTGTCTCCCGCCTTGGCTTTCAATTCATCGCTGGCCTTCTGCATCGACAGTTCAGCCGCCAGGTGATCGACATCGCGCAGGTACAGATCAGCCGCCATCCAGCGTGCCAACAACAAGACTTCTCGGGTCACCGCCGCCGTCACGTTCGGGTTGCCGTCGCGATCACCGCCCATCCACGAGGCAAAGCGAATCGGTGCCGCCTCCAGTGGCAAGCGCAGGCCGGTGGCGGCGTGCAGGGCCTGATCGGCCTTGCGCAGATAATTGGGAATGGCCTGCCACAGCGAATGCTCGATCACCGCGAAACCCCACTTGGCTTCGTCCACCGGCGTCGGACGCGTGCGGCGAATTTCTTCGGTGTGCCAGGCTTCGGCGATCAGGCGCTGCAAGGTGGTCTTGATCTGCCCGCGCTCTGCACTGGTCAGGTCACGGTGATCCTGAGCCGCCAGTTGCGCGGCGATTGCATCGTACTTCTGGATCAGCGTGCGGCGCGCGACTTCGGTGGGATGCGCGGTGAGTACAAGCTCGATTTCCAGTCGCCCCAGTTGCCGGGCCAGCGCTTCGGCGCCATGCCCCTCGGCGCGCAGGCGGGCGAGCAATTCCGGGAGCACCCGGGCTTCGAACGGCGCTTGCTGGGATTCCTCGCGGCGGTGAATCAACTGGTACTGCTCGGCGATGTTGGCCAGGTTGAGAAACTGGTTGAACGCCCGCGCTACCGGCAGCAATTCGTCTTCGCTCAACTGGTTGAGGCTGGCACTGAGTTCGGCGTCCATGGAGCCGCGCCGGTCTGCCTTGGCGCCCTTGCGGATCTGCTCGATCTTGTCGAGAAAATCGTCGCCATATTGTTCACGAATGGTATTGCCCAACAGCTCACCCAACAGGTGAACGTCCTCGCGCAAGCGTGCATCAATATCGGTCATCAGCAGGTCTCCAGCAAAAATCCGGGCGGCTAGTACCCTAGAGAGTGCCGCCCCAGACAGGTTCTTACAAGCAAGACGACGAAGGGCCTTTAAACCTTGCCTGTTGAAGCTAGTCTGAAGATAAGCCGTACAACGGTTGTCACCGGCCAACGCCGGACACTCACCCTGTCTGCCTGCCACGAGCGGGAGCGCCATGAGGTCAATATGAAAATCCGCGAGCTTGCCCGACACTGGGAAGAAAACGCCAAGGGTCGCCTGACCGACACCGGCTACTCGATTCATCTGGACGTTGAGGCTGCCGCTCGGCTGGCGGCGATTATCGAGATGTACCCGAAACGGCAACCCGAAGAACTGCTCGGCGAACTGATCGGCGCCGCCCTGGAAGAACTGGAAAAGAGCTTTCCTTACGTGAAAGGTTCGACCGTGGTCGCCACCGATGAAGAAGGCGATCCGCTGTACGAAGACATAGGTCCGACTCCGCGTTTTCTCGCGTTGTCACGTCGTCATCTGCACGATTTGTCGGCGGGTAACGACAAGCAGAAACACTGATTTTTCTATCCCCTCTCCCTGTAGGAGCGAGCTGGCTCGCGATGGTCGTCAACGAAAACGCGCGGTGTCTGAATTAACGCGGAGCGTCGAATTCCATCGCGAGCAAGCTCGCTCCTACACTTCCTCCACGTTAATTTCTCTGATCTTTTAAAAAACCTCGGGTCAACCCAGTAACCACGCCTGGGACGGCCGTTTCAATATGTCCGGAAGATCAAGGTGGCGGCGCCTTGCCCAGGATGGATTTTTTAGTTGTTCAGGCGTTAGCACAATGGCGTTGAAGACCATGAAAACCCGCAATGGCAAATCCTCGTTCACTTCGCAGCACGGCTTGAAAATGGCTGCCCTGGTCATCGGCGGCAGCTCCGTGCTGGCCGGTTGTGCCGGCAAACCTCCCACCGAGCAATTCGCCGTGACCGAGTCGGCGGTCAACAACGCCGTGAGCGCTGGCGGCACCGAATTCGCCGCGGTAGAAATGAAGTCCGCACAGGACAAGCTCAAGCAAGCCGAAATCGCCATGCACGACAAAAAGTACGAGCAGGCGAAAATCCTCGCCGAACAGGCTGAGTGGGACGCTCGCGTTGCCGAGCGCAAGGCCCAGGCGATGAAAGCCGAACAAGCGTTGAAGGACTCTCGCCAAGGGGTTCAGGAACTGCGTCAGGAAAGCCAGCGCACCGTTCAGTAACGGCGCGGCTCAAAGTTGATCAGCTGGCTTACCTGACCGACCGGCGTGTTGAAGTGGCGAAGCAGACCATCGCCCTGCGCACCGCTGAAGCCAATCTGAAAAACACCTCGGCGCAACGGGCCCGTCTGGACGCCCGTGATCAGCAGATCAAACAACTGCAGGACAGCCTCAACGCCAAGCAGACCGAACGCGGCACCCTGGTGACCTTCGGTGACGAGCTGTTCGCCACCGACAAGGCCGAGCTGAAATCCAACGGCCTGGTCAACATCAACAAACTGGCGCAATACCTCCAGGAAAATCCTGATCGCAAGGTGATCGTCGAAGGCTATACCGACAGCACCGGTACAGCGTCGCATAACCAATCCCTGTCGGAAACGCCGTGCCAACTCCGTGCGCATGGCCCTGGTGAAAATGGGCGTCGATCCGGCGCGTATCGTCGCCCAGGGTTACGGCAAGGAATACCCGGTGGCGGAAAACAGCAGCGTGTCGGGCCGAGCGATGAATCGTCGGGTGGAAGTGACGATTTCCAACGATAACCAGCCGGTGATGCCGCGTTCGGCGGTGAGTGCTAACTAACTTCAAGCAAACAAAAAGCCCCCCTCTGATCCGATCAGGCGGGGCTTTCTTTTTTCTGCTGGTGGTCGACCACTCGTCGCGACCTGTCATTTCTGTCAGTAGGCAAGACCGTGTTATAGAAATAACACTAACGCTTCCGCCCAAGTCATGGGCATCAAGGAGGCAGCAGCATGAGAGCACGGACATTACTTTCGGCGCTATGTACGGCACTGACCTTGGCAGGTTGCGCCCAACTCGACAAACCGCTAACCGATAATTCAGCAGTTGGCGAATTTGTATATGACGAAAGGGACGTCATCCCCAATGACACTCCATTGCCAAACGAGGGTATCAATCAGCGCCCCGTCGTGGGGACTAAGAAGGTATTGGTAAGCGTTGTGCATTGGCAGGGTGAACGTATTCTGAACAAGCCACTGATCGAGAAACATACTTTATCCACGGACCCCACTTCACTGCGTTCCTACATTTTGGCGGCATCTAATGGAAAGCTGGCATTAACCGGTCAAGTGATCGAGCATACGTCCGGCCCTCGGCCGGACTTATGCATAAAAAAAGTGCCTGCTGATCCTAACCAGAAATGGCCGCCATACCCTGCCCCTTTGGCACAAGAAGAGGCAGCGAAGGCTGCCAAGGCACAAGGGCTTGATCCTGACAGCTTCGACTACATCATCAGCGTAATCGAATGTGGTGGCGCCGCATCGGCCTGGGGAAGAAACATGAACGTATACGGCCAATCGGGCGGCCCTCATGTTTATTATCATGAGTTCGGCCACAATTTGGCCTACGATCATGGGAGTACCTACACACAATGTCCGAAAAAAGATCAAACTGTGACAGCCCCGACCGGGTGCGACACGATTTCTCTTGGTGACACAGGAGACACCGTTTCAGGAGGAGGGACGCTTTACCCTGCCTTTAATCGATGGTATTCAGGTTGGCTGGATAATACGCAAGCAGCGACGATCAAATCTTCGGGACTTTATCGTCTAGGAGTTCTCGGATCTCAAGGGCCTCAGCTATACCTCATTTCACGCCCAGACGACCCAAGCGAACCGGGCAGAACACTGAACTATCTTTCGTTGGAATTCCGAAAACCGACTATTTACGATAATTTCCCGCCCTCCGACAACAGGGTCTCGGGGGTATGGGTAAGATTTAGTACTCGTGTTTATTACAATAGCCACATTATTAATTACCAACTCGATGGCACCCCGGAAACAGCCACAACCGCTGATCCGACATTACTCCCCGGTAAGATCTTAAAAGACCAAGCCGCAGGTATTACCGTCAAAGTATGCACAGCTTCCGCTTTGGGGGCCACGATTGCCGTTTCCGTGAACGGGGAGTTTTTGCCCAACTGCAAGCCAACTGGAATACTTCCGCCTTCAATCGAAACGCCCGTTGCGGCTGCTCCAGCGACCCCTAATCCCATCATTTTTTCTGGTAAGAGCTTCCCCGGTGCAAGGGTAGATATTTACTTTCGAAAAGTTGGAGAGGAATGGGGTGTAAAAACTGTTGATGCAGATGCCACAGGATTCTGGCGTGCCCCATTACCGTCGTTGCCAGCAGGTAGTTACAACGGGAGAGTGATCCAGTCCATCGGCGACAATATCTCGTTGGGCAACTTCCGCAATTTTGAAGTCGCGCCTTGAAGATGTTTGGCTCTAGCGCAAGGCAGTAGGCTCACATTGCAAACTGCCCCTCTCCAGGTCCAGCCCACACTGGTGAAAATGGAGAGGGACAGGTACATGGTGATCTACGGTTCCAGCTTCTGCGGCGTATCCTGCCCCATGCACCGCACCGCTTTCTTGCGGTCGTTGACCAGCACACCGGTCAATCCCTTTTGCTCGGTATCAAACAACACCAACACCCCATCGATGCACTGCGCCACCTGGGCCGCCGGCTCCAGGGAGACTTTGTAGTCTTCACCCGGAATGGTCTTGAGCATGGTGAACTCGTTGAGCAGCAACGCATCCTCAGGCTTGGCGAAGTGCAGGTAGCCGTACCACCACAGGGCACCGACGGTGCCGAGGATGCTGCAGATACCGGTGATGATCAGCGGGATGGCGTTGCGTTCTTCACTCATTGCGGACTCTCTGGTGGTTCATCTTCTGAATGTTCGGGTGCCGGGTAATTGGGAGTTTCGCCCAGGCGGCGCAGACCGTTGAAATGCTGCGGGTCTTCAAGATAGCGCAGCATGACTTTTCGCCAGACCGGATTGGCGAACGTCTGCACATGACCGCCACGGGTCAGTTGCAGCACCCGCGGCGGCGGCGCAGCTTGATACAGTCGGATGCCGTTGGAAAGAGGCACGATCGGATCGTCGATGCTGTGGTAGAGCAGTTTCGGCACATCCTTGAGTTGCGCCATGGAGTTGATCGCGCTGTCGCCGTCCGGCACCAGCCATGACAACGGCACCTGGAACGGCCAGGTCAACCATGAGGTGCTCAGGGCAAACCGGCCCACGCTGCGGTAACTGGCGGGTGCGCCATCGAGGACAATGGCCTTGAGTTGCTTCTGGCGTTGCGGGTGCTGGACCAGGTAATGCACGGCCATCGAGCCTCCGAGACTCTGGCCGAGCAGGATCAGCGGCTTGCCTTGAACCTCGGGTGCCTTGTCCAGCCAGGCGAACGCCGCATCGATGTCCTGATAGATCGCCGGCAGGCTCGGCTTGCCTTCGGACAAGCCATAACCGCGATAGTCCACAAGCAACACCTGGTAACCATTTTTCGGCAGCCAAAAGCTCCCGCCGAGGTGCATGGGCAGGTTTCCGCCGTTGCCGTGCAGGTGCAGCACCGTGCCTTTGACCTCGACCCCCTGCTTCGCCGGCAGCCACCACGCATTCAGCTTGAGGCCATCGGCGGTGTTCAAGGTGACGGTGCGGTATTCGAGTCCGGCCTTTTCCGGGGTGAACAACTGGCCGGGTTCGGGGTAGAACAGCAGCGAGCTGCAACCGCTCAAGGCCAGCAGAAGGCAGATGATGCCGAGGGTTCTCATCCGGTGAAACCTCGCAGTGAGTGTGGACACTCCCTTGTAGGAGCTGGCTTGCCAGCGAAGAACGATAACGCGGTGCGTCAGTTGAATCGCGGTGCGGCGTTCGCTGGCAAGCCAGCTCCTACAGGGGTGTGTGGATCACAATATGTTGGAGTAATCCGCCTCGATCCGGTCCAGGCTCAGGTGGTTGAGGAAGTTGGAGAAGCACATCCACGCCGACAACGCGTTCATGTCACGGAACTGTTCCGGCAGGTACTTGGGCGGTACCACCAGGCCTTCATCCACCAACTGGCGCAAGGTGCGCATGTCTTCCAGGGTGGTCTTGCCACAGAACAACAGCGGTATCTGCTCCAGCTTGCCTTTACGCACCGCCAACTGAATGTAGTTGTAAATCATGATGAAGCCCTTGAGGTAGGACAAGTCTTTGGTAAATGGCAGACCTGTCGGCACCGAGCCGCGGAACACGCGGCTGGCGTTGCTGTAGCTCTCGGGCATCTCGAAGCCTTGTTCGCGGAAGAACTCGAACACCTGCAGGAAATCCGCACCCTCCTCCACCATGTGAATGGCCCGCGTGCGGTTGGTCAGTTTGCGCAGGCGGCTCGGGTAGGAGGCAAAGGTGATGATTTCCATCAGGATCGCCAGGCCTTCCTGGGTCACCGTCGACGAGGGCGGCCCCTTGGACAGAAAGGTGCAGATCGGCTGATTCAGGCCATTGAGTGTCGTACCTACATGCACCAGCCCTTCGTGGACTTCCAGGGCCCGCACGTCACGCTCGTTGAACATCGCGTCGGTGCGGATCTTGATGTAGTCGGCACCGGCCGCCGCATCGGCGACAATCCCGTCGGACTCGAACACCCGAATGGTTTCCTCGGCTTCGCCAAACACCTTGTTCAAGCGATGCTGCAACATGTCGACCGCATCCTTGGCAGTCAGCGTTTTCGGTTCATCTTTCAGATCGCCACGACCGTCGATGTTGTTCAGGTACTCGGACAGCATCATGCCCAGGTCGGAGAGGGTCGGGTCGCCGGCATGGAATGCATCGGACGCGGCGCCATACAGCTCCTGGGAAATCAGGCCGAAATCCTCGGTGCCGCGCGCTTCGAGCATGCGCACCACCATGCGGTATTCCTTGCACATGCGCCGCATGATCTGGCCGACCGGGTTGAACTGGCCAAGCTGGCGGGTGATGTCGCGCTCGATATTCTGGAACTCCAGCTTCACTTTGCTGGAATCGAACGCCAGTGGCCGGTTGAGGTAGTAGTCACGGTCCACTGCCGGCATTTCCTTGCCCTTGGCCTTGAGGAAGCCCTTGCGAATGTTGTCGTCCCATTTGACCGCATCAAGGACACGGATCGGTGTCTGCGCCAACACGATGCGATCGGACAAAATGCGTATCGACTGTTGGTAATCGTCCACGCGAAACTCCTGTAGAAACCCGTTGTTGCCGGTTATTTGGTTTTGGCCTGACGCTGGTAGCGCAGCGCTTCGACGAACACATCGGAATTGGCCGGGTCGTCGAGGTAGGCCGATACCTGGTCCATCTGGCTGTTGATCAACACACCATCGCCATCGTCGGTCTGAAAGCTTTCGCCACTGAGTGCCTTCTGCCCCAGTGCCTGCTTGATCTGCTCGAGGTCGAGGTTGTACACCACCAGTTCATGCTTGTCGGTGAGTTCGAACCCGGCAATGGTGAAATACCCGCCGAACTGCGCCGGCACCTTCGCCGACAGATACCAGCGGCTGCCATGGCGCGATACCGTGAAGGAATAGGCCTCCCGCTCCCTGGGCCTGGCCCGGTAATAGCTGACGGCCTGATAACGGTTGTCGCCGATGCGGGTCAGTTCGAGGTTGAGCGGCTCGCCCCAGCCATTGGTGCTGGTCCATTTGCCGAGCAATCCCTTGGGCGCAGGTTCACTTGCAGGCAGCGGCTCCTTGAAGGTCACCAGACAGCCACCGAGCAGCAGGAACGACAAGGCGATCACAACGACACGCCAGGCTTTCATTCAACACTCCCTATGAACACAGCGCCGACCTAAACTGCACTCCCGCCCCTGTAGGAGCGAGCTTGCTCGCGATGGTGGTTCAGCAACATTGGTGTCGACTGACACTCCATCGCGAGCAAGCTCGCTCCTACAGGGGCAGGTCTCCGCCGGGATTAGACCGACGCCAGCACCAGATGCATGTAGCGCGTCAGGATGCCGAGCATTTCCTCTTCGGCGGCAGGCTCGCCTGCGTTGAGCAGCCCCTGATATTCCATCCGACCGATAATCGCCGTCAACACCTTGGCATCCTGATGCGGCTCGCGCGAGCCCAGCACCTGGAACAGCTGGCAGGAGCCCTGCAACAGGATTTGCTGATGCGAGCGCACCAGTTCGGCCAGGCGCGGGTTCAGCAACGCTTCCTGGCGGAACGCCTGCTCGGCCATCAAATGTTCACGGCGATTGACCAGTTGCCGGTGAACGTAATCGGTCATCAGCCGCGCAATGTCGTCCGCCAGTTTCGAGCGCGCCTGCGGGCTGCCATCGCCACTGGCGATCATGTCGCGCAACAGCCCCTCGTTGTTCACCCACAGCTTGCCCATGTAAGCCGCACTGCGCTCCACGTACTGGGCGAAGGTATCGGTGAGCAAGTCATCGATATCCTTGAAATAGTAAGTGGTCGCGGACAACGGCACTTGCGCCTCGGCGGCCACGGCACGGTGCCGGACAGCACGCACGCCATCGCGCACGACAATGCGCATCGCGGCGTCGAGAATGTCCTGTCGTCGCTGTTCACTGCCCTGTCGGCTGGCCTTGCGACCCTGGTACTGAACGCTTTCAGCGACCGCAGTGGCGATACCCGCTGCACCTTCTTGAGCCATTGCACGAATCACGACAGGTATTTCCTCTCAGATGAAAGTAACAAGTTGATACGTTTGTACCAGACAGGCAATAAAAAACCGCCTGAAAAGGCGGTTTTTCAATTGAAGCACTTACGCTTGCGGCCGCATGTGCGGGAACAGGATCACGTCGCGGATCGACGGTGAGTTGGTCAGCAACATCACCAGACGGTCGATGCCGATGCCTTCACCCGCCGTTGGCGGCATGCCGTACTCCAGCGCGCGAACGAAGTCGGCATCGTAGTGCATGGCTTCGTCGTCGCCGGCGTCCTTGTCGGCCACCTGCGCCATGAAACGCTCGGCCTGGTCTTCCGCGTCGTTCAACTCGGAGTAGGCGTTGGCGATTTCACGACCACCGATGAACAGCTCGAAACGGTCGGTGACGTTCGGGTTCTCGTCGTTACGACGGGCCAGCGGCGACACTTCGAACGGGTACTGGGTAATGAAGTGCGGCTGTTCCAGCTTGTGCTCGACCAGCTCTTCGAAAATCATCACCTGCAGCTTGCCCAGGCCTTCGAAACCCAGCACCTTGGCGCCGGCCTTCTTCGCGATAGCGCGAGCCTTGTCGATGTCGTTCAGGTCGTCAGCGGTCAGCTCAGGGTTGTACTTGAGGATCGAGTCGAACACCGACAGACGCACGAACGGCTCGCCGAAGTGGAACACCTTGTCGCCGTACGGCACGTCGGTGCTGCCCAGAACCAGCTGAGCCAGTTCGCGGAACAGTTCTTCGGTCAGGTCCATGTTGTCTTCGTAGTCGGCGTAAGCCTGGTAGAACTCCAACATGGTGAATTCAGGGTTGTGACGAGTCGAAACGCCTTCGTTACGGAAGTTGCGGTTGATCTCGAACACTTTTTCAAACCCGCCAACAACAAGGCGCTTGAGGTACAGCTCCGGCGCGATACGCAGGAACATGCCCATGTCCAACGCATTGTGGTGGGTTTCAAACGGCTTGGCTGCCGCGCCGCCAGGAATGGTCTGCAGCATCGGCGTTTCCACTTCCAGGAAGTCACGCTTCATCAGGAAGCTGCGGATGTGGGCGATGACTTGCGAACGCACGCGGAAAGTCTGGCGCACGTCTTCGTTGACGATCAGGTCAACGTAGCGCTGACGGTAGCGCTGTTCGGTGTCGGTCAGGCCGTGGTGCTTGTCCGGCAGCGGGCGCAGGGATTTGGTCAGCAGGCGCACGCTGGTCATTTCAACGTACAGGTCGCCTTTGCCGGAACGTGCCAGGGTGCCCTCGGCGGCGATGATGTCGCCCATGTCCCAGGTTTTCACCGCGGCCAGGGTTTCTTCGGACAGGGTTTTACGGTTGACGTAGACCTGGATGCGCCCGGTCATGTCCTGGATCACCATGAACGAGCCACGGTTGAGCATGATACGACCGGCAACCTTGACCGGGATCGCAGCCTCTGCCAGCTCTTCCTTGGTCTTGTCCGCGTACTGTTTCTGCAGTTGCTCGCAGTAGTTTTCGCGGCGGAAGTCGTTCGGGAAGGCATTGCCCTTGGCACGCTCGGCAGCAAGCTTTTCCTTGCGCAGGGCGATCAGGGAGTTTTCTTCCTGTTGCAGGGCTTGCGGGTCGAGTTCTAGGTCGCTCATGTCTTTAAATATTCCATCTGGTTCGTTGTCCCCGGCCTGCGGCCGGGGATCGCCGGCAAGCCGGCTCCTACAGGGGATCGCGGTGTGTCAGTGTATTACAGCCCGGACTTCAGGCTCGCTTCCAGGTATTCGTCGATGTCGCCATCGAGCACCTTGTCGCAGTCGCTGCGTTCGATGTTGGTGCGCAGATCCTTGATCCGCGAGGCATCGAGCACGTACGAACGGATCTGATGACCCCAGCCGATATCGGACTTGGTGTCTTCCAGCGCCTGGGACGCCGCGTTGCGCTTCTGCATTTCCTGCTCGTACAACTTGGCCCGCAGCATTTTCATGGCGGTGTCTTTGTTGGCGTGCTGGGAACGTTCGTTCTGGCAGCTGACCACGGTGTTGGTCGGTACGTGGGTGATACGTACGGCCGAGTCGGTGGTGTTTACGTGCTGACCACCGGCACCGGAGGAGCGATAGGTATCGATCCGCAAGTCTGCCGGGTTGATTTCGATTTCCACCTTGTCATCGATCTCTGGCGAGACGAACACCGCGGAGAACGAGGTGTGGCGACGGTTGCCGGAGTCGAACGGGCTCTTGCGCACCAGACGGTGTACGCCGATCTCGGTCCGCAACCAGCCAAACGCGTATTCACCCTTGATGTGCACGGTCGCGCCCTTGATCCCGGCCACTTCACCGGCCGACAGTTCCATGATGGTCGCGTCGAAACCGCGTTTGTCGGCCCAGCGCAGGTACATGCGCAGCAGGATGTTGGCCCAGTCCTGGGCTTCGGTGCCGCCGGAACCGGCCTGGATGTCCAGATAGGCGTTGTTCGGGTCCATTTCGTGGCTGAACATGCGGCGGAATTCCAGCTTGGCCAGACTTTCCTCGAGACGGGCCAGCTCGGCGACGACATCGCCCACTGCGCCTTCGTCGTTTTCTTCGACGGCCATGTCCAGCAGGTCACGGCAATCGGCCAGACCGGTGTTCAGCTCGTCCAGGGTATCGACGATTTGCGCCAGCGCAGCGCGCTCGCGGCCCAACTCCTGGGCATATTCAGGTTTGTTCCAGACACTCGGATCTTCAAGCTCGCGATTGACTTCAGTCAGACGCTCATGCTTTTGATCGTAGTCAAAGATACCCCCGAATAGTTTCGGAGCGCTCGGACAGGTCCTTTATGGTGTTCAGGATCGGGTTGATTTCCATGACGGGCAGCACTCGTTGGCGAACTTTTGAAAGCCGGCGAGTATACCGGGAAACGGCCGGTAACGGCAGTCCGCCTGGCTGAAAAGCCAAGCCCTTGCAGGAGCGAGCTCGCTCGCGAGAAACGCTCAGGCACCGTGTTTATTCAGGCAGCCATCGTCATCGTTCACGACCATCGCGAGCAGGCTCGCTCCTACAGGGGGAGGTTGTTCAGCCGATGCCCACCTGATTGCGCCCATTATTCTTCGCCTGATACAGCCCCTTGTCCGCCGCCAGGATCAGGTCACGGCAATTGCTGCCGGTTTTCGGGGTGATGGTCGCCAGGCCGATGCTGATGGTCAGGCTCGACCCTTCGCTCGGGGAGCTGTGGGGAATCTTCAAGGCCTCCACGGTCATGCGCAGTTTTTCCGCCACCAGGCGCGCACCACCTTGGGAGGTATTGGGCAACACCAGGGCGAACTCTTCGCCACCATAGCGGGCCGGCAGGTCGGACGGCCGGGCACTGGCGTCTCGGATCGCCGTGGCAACCTTGCGCAAGGCCTCGTCGCCTTCCAGGTGGCCGAAGGTGTCGTTGTAGGTCTTGAAGTAATCCACATCGATCATCAGCAACGACAACTGGCTCTGCTCACGCAGCGAACGGCGCCATTCCAGCTCCATGTATTCATCGAAGTGCCGACGGTTCGACAACCCGGTCAGGCCATCGGAGTTCATCAGGCGTTGCAGCACCAGGTTGGTGTCGAGCAACTGCTGCTGGCTGACCCGCAACGCCCGGTACGCCGCGTCCCGTTGCAGCAGGGTCATGTAGGAGCGCGAGTGATAGCGGATGCGTGCGACCAGTTCGATGGTATCCGGTAGCTTGACCAGATAATCGTTGGCCCCGGCCGCGAAAGCTGCGCTCTTGATCAACGGGTCTTCCTTGGTCGACAGGACGATGATCGGAATGTCCTTGGTCGCCGGGTGATTGCGGTATTCGCGCACCAGGCTCAGACCGTCAAGGCCGGGCATGACCAGATCCTGCAGGATCACTGTCGGTTTGATGCGGACCGCATGGGCAATGGCCTGGTGCGGATCGGCGCAGAAGTGGAAGTCGATGTTTTCTTCGTTCGACAACCCGCGCCGTACTGCCTCGCCGATCATCGCCTGATCGTCCACCAACAACACCATGGCGGCATTTTCGTCAGTCTTGAAGTCGTCGAGCTGTAATTCATTCATGTGCGTTCACCTGAGAACTGCCTATGCCAGGATTGCTGCTAATGGTAGTCATTTTGGAAAGATCTCCAGCAATCGTGGCGCTATCTTTTCCAGCGGGCGTATTTCCACGGCGGCGTCGATGGCCGCGGCCGCCTTCGGCATGCCGTACACCGCACTGCTGTTTTGGTCTTGTGCGATGGTCAGGTAGCCCTGTTGGCGCATGAGTTTAAGCCCTTGGGCGCCATCACGCCCCATGCCGGTGAGCAAAACCCCCACGGCGTCACCGTTCCAGTAACTGGCCACGCTCTCGAAGAACACATCGATGGAGGGTCGGTAGATCTCGTTGACCGGCTCGGCGGTGTAGGCCAGCGTGCCGTTTTTCAGCAAGCGAATATGGTGATTGGTGCCGGCCAGCAACACCGTGCCGCTTTGCGGCGGCTCGCCTTCCTGGGCCAGGCGCACGTCGAGGCCGCTGGTGCTGCCGAGCCATTCAGCCATACCGGCGGCAAACACCTGGTCAACGTGCTGCACCAGCACGATGGCCGCAGAGAAATCATGCGGCAGGCCCTTGAGCAAGACTTCCAGCGCTGCCGGTCCGCCTGCGGACGAACCGATGGCGATCAGGCGCTGGCGCGAAGCCGAACCGCGTGGCGGGCCTGGCATTGGTCGCGGCTGATTGCTTTTGTCGCCGATCAGCCAGCCGATGTTCACGACCTTGCGCAACAACGGTTCTGCCGCCTCCCGGGCATTGCCGGCACCGAGGGCCGGGGTATCGACCACGTCCAGGGCGCCATGGCCCATGGCTTCGAACACCCGGTGCACGTTCTGCTGGCGATCCACGGTGACGATAACGACGGCACAGGGCGTTTCGGCCATGATCCGTCGAGTCGCCTCCACGCCGTCCATCACTGGCATGATCAGGTCCATCAGGATCAAGTCCGGCGTGTTTTCGGCACACTTTTGCACGGCTTCCTTGCCATTGGCGGCCACCCAGATCACCTGATGCGCCGGCTCGAATGCCAGGGCGCGGCGCAGAGCCTCCACCGCCATTGGCATGTCATTGACGATTGCGATCCTCATGCACGTGCTCCTCCGATGAGCTCGACCACTGCA
The DNA here is from genome assembly GCF_000282395.1 of Pseudomonas sp. GM55. Classification (NCBI taxonomy): domain Bacteria; kingdom Pseudomonadati; phylum Pseudomonadota; class Gammaproteobacteria; order Pseudomonadales; family Pseudomonadaceae; genus Pseudomonas; species Pseudomonas sp. GM55. The sequence continues at coordinate 70,107 of NZ_AKJJ01000063.1, forward strand.
TCGAGCAAGGCGTCGTCATGAAAACTGGCCTTGGCTAGATAATAGTCGGCCCCGGCATCCAGTCCACGGCGCCGGTCCTCTTCACGATCCTTGTAGGACACCACCATCACCGGCAGCGATTGCAGGCGATTGTCCCGACGCAGCAGCGTGACCAGTTCGATGCCGTCCATGCGTGGCATATCTATGTCGGTGATCAGCAGATCGAAATCCTCCGAACGCAACGCGTTCCAGCCGTCCATGCCGTCCACGGCAACCGCCACGTCGTATCCGCGATTGAGCAACAGCTTGCGCTGCAACTCTCGCACGGTCAGGGAATCATCCACCACCAGTATTCGTTTGCGGGCCGCCTCGACCACCTGATTGCCGTGACGGGCAATGCGCTCCAGACGCCCGGTGTTGAGCAGTTTTTCCACCGATCGCAGCATGTCTTCGACATCGACGATCAGCGCCACCGAACCGTCGTCGAGCAAGGCCCCGGCGGAAATGTCCTGCACCTTGCCCAGACGCTCGTCCAGCGGTAGCACCACCAAGGTCCGCTCACCGATAAACCGCTCCACCGCCACGCCGTAGATCGCATCACGCTCGCGAATCACCACGACTTTCAGGGTTTGCCCGCTGTTCTGGCTGACCGGGCGTTGCAGCAATTGGCTAGCCGCCACCAGGCCGACATGCCGGCCTTCGTGCCAGAAATGCTGACGACCTTCGACCTGCACGATATCCGCCGGCGCCAGATCACACATGCGCTCGATGTGCGCCAGCGGGAAGGCATAGGCTTCGTCGCCGACTTCCACGACCAGGCTGCGCACCACCGACAGGGTCAGCGGCACTTCAAGGTGGAAACGACTGCCCTCGCCCGCCTTTTGCTCCAGCACTACCGCGCCGCGCAACTGCCGCACCATGTGCTGCACAGCATCCAGGCCGACGCCGCGACCGGACACCTCGGTGACCGTGTCGCGCAGACTGAAACCGGGCAGGAACAGGAACGTCAGCAACTCTTCTTCGCTCAACTGCGCGGCGGTTTGCGCGGGCGACAAGTTTCGTTCAACGATACTGCGACGGACCTTTTCCAGGTCCACGCCGTTGCCGTCATCGCTCAATTCCAGCACCAGCAGACCGGCCTGATGCGAAGCTCGCAGGCGAATCAGACCTTCAGCCGGCTTGCCTGCCAGCAGGCGTTGCTCCGGGGTTTCGATGCCGTGGTCTACCGCATTGCGCAACAGGTGAGTCAGTGGCGCTTCGAGCTTTTCCAGTACGTCGCGATCAACCTGAGTCTTCTCGCCTTCAATCTCCAGTCGCACCTGTTTGCCCAAGTCGCGCCCCAGATCGCGGACCATTCGCACCTGCCCGGTCAGCACGTCGGCAAACGGCCGCATGCGACAGGCCAGCGCCGTGTCGTACAACACCTGCGCCCGCTGGCTGGCGTGCCAGGCGAACTCATCGAGTTCGGCGTTCTTTTCCATGAGCAACTGCTGGGATTGCGCGAGCAAACGGCGCGCATCCTCAAGGGTTTCCTGCACCTCCAGGCTCAAGGCGTGATCCTTGAGGTGAACATTGAGACTCTCCAACGCTCGCAGGCTGTTGCTCTGCATGCGTTTGAGTCGCTGCATGGTCGCAAGGTGCGGTTTGAGCCGCTGGGTTTCCACCAGGGACTTGCTCGACAGATCGAGCAGGCTGTTCAGGCGTTCGGCGGTGACACGCAGCACACGTTCGCCATTTTCGGTGGTGCGTGTGCTGCGCGGGGCTGGAGCCGGTGGCGGTTCGGCGGCAGGCGCCACCGGCTCGACCTTGGGCGCAGGTGCTTCGAGCTGAAGTTCGGCCATCACCGGTGCAGCAGGCGTACCCGCAAGGTCCGGCAACAGTGCCATCAACGCCACATAGGCCTCGATGTCCGCGGCCTCCGGGTTACTGCCCGGCGTGGCGATACGCATCAGCAAATCGGTACCTTGCAGCAACGCATCGATATGCTCGGGGCGCAGCAACAGACGCCCTTCCTGGGCACTGACCAGGCAATCTTCCATCACGTGGGCGACGCTGACCCCGGCATCGACGCCGACGATCCGCGCCGCGCCCTTGAGCGAGTGCGCGGCACGCATGCACGATTCAAGCTGATCGGCCTGGGTCGGGTCACGCTCAAGCGCCAGCAGGCCGGCACTCAAGACCTGGGTCTGAGCTTCGGCTTCCAGGCTGAACAGCTCCAGCAAAGAGGTGTCGCGCATTTGCTCGGGGGTCATGTGAGGCTCCGGGTCACGGCGGACAGCAGCTGTTCTTCATCCAGCCAGCGCAGGCTGCGACCTTTGAATTGCAACACGCCACGGGTGTATTTGGCGCTTGCCTGTGCACCTGAGCGCGATGCGCTATCGAGGATGCGCTCGTCAATGGCGTGAATCCCGTCGACTTCGTCCACCGGCACCACCACCGGCCCACCATGGGCCGCGATGATCAGCATGCGCGGCATGACCCGGGTACCGGGTGCCAGGTTGCTGGTGCCGTCGAGGCCGAGCAGCTCCACCAGTGACAGACAGGCAACCAGTGCACCGCGCACATTTGCCACGCCGAGCAAGGCGCGGGAACGCTGGTGCGGCAACGAGTGAATCGCCTGCAGCGGCGACACTTCCACCAAACTGCGCGTAGCCAGGCCCAGCCACTCTTCACCCAGTCGGAACATCAACAGCGAACGGGTTTTCACCTCGCTCTCGACCGCGACGGACACTGGCCCGCGATCTTCCTGCTGCAATGCATAGCGATCGAGCAAGCGCGTGGCAGCCGCCGAATACACCGCACAATTGCGGCAATGAACATGTTCGGCCAGCAACGGGCAGGACTTGTCGCCGTGGATACCGATACGGTTCCAGCAGTCGTCGATGGCCTGGGCATCCCGGGTGACGCTAAAAGTGTCGGAGGCGATCATCGTTTACGCTCACTGTCGGCGGCGCGCCCGCTGCGGACGGCACGCGCCTGCAATCGTCTGGCCCCCGCCGCGTCGCCCTGGGCCTGCAGCAACGTGGCCAGGTGCATCAACGCGTCGGAATGTTGCGGTTCGAGGTACAACGCCTTGCGATAAAAACCCTGGGCTTCCAGGACGTTTCCGGCGACATCACTGAGCAGTCCCAGCCAATAGAACACCTGGGCTACCGGTTCATGACTGCGCAAATAGCTTTCACAAGCAGCCCTCGCCTCGGCGCTTTTGCCTTCGTTGGCCAGCGCGGCGATGTTCGCCAGCAGCACGGTCGTATCGGTACCAGACGTTTTCGGCGCAGCAGCCAGCGGCACGACACTGGCGAATGGACGACTGCGCACTGGCGCAGGCGGTGGAGTGCGCAGTGGTTGCGGCACGGGCAATGGTGCTGGAACGTATGCCGGCAAGGGTTCAGGGGCCGAAGTCCCCTGTCGACTGAACGCAAAGGACTGCGCGATACCGATCGAGCGCATCCCCAGACGCCCCAGCAGACCGCCTTCGGCCGGGCCGATAAACAGCACGCCGTCAACGTGGGTCAGGCACTTGAGCACTTCGAAGACTTGCTTCTGGGTCGCCTGGTCGAAATAGATCAGCAGGTTGCGACAAAACACGAAGTCGAATGGCGGCTCACCGGCCAGCAAGGCCGGATCCAGCAGATTGCCGACCTGCAAGCGCACCTGCTCCTGCACACGCGAGTTCAGTCGATAGCCATCGCCCTCGGCAATGAAATGGCGGTCGCGAAACGCAATGTCGTCACCCCGAAAGGAGTTCTTGCCGTACAAGGCTCGCCTGGCTTTTTCCACCGACAACGGGCTGACGTCCATGCCGTCGACCTTGAACTGGTGTGGCTGGAGCCCGGCATCGAGCAACGCCATGGCGATCGAATACGGTTCTTCGCCTGTGGAGCACGGCAAACTGAGAATCCGCAGTGCGCGCAGGTTGTTGATCTCGGCCAGACGCTTGCCCGCCAGTTTCGCCAGCGTGGCGAATGATTCCGGATACCGGAAGAACCAGGTTTCCGGAACGATCACCGCTTCGATCAATGCCTGCTGCTCGTCCCACGAGCCCTGCAAGGTTTGCCAATACTCATCGGCCGAGGGTGCTTGTGAAGCGATGCTGCGCTGGCGAACCGCTCGCTCGATGATTGCCGGCCCCACCGAGGTCACGTCGAGTCCGATACGTTCCTTGAGGAAGTCAAAAAAACGCTGATCGCTGTTCATGGCCGCTCCTCCAGCAGCGCCGGATCCATTGGCGGCGAGGGAAACAACAATGTGCGCACTTGATCCTCCAGCAGATCGCTGACCCGCACCCATTGCAGCAAGCCCTGCTCGTCCTTGCGGACCGGCCCGAGGTAAGGCGTCTGGCGATTGTCCAGGCCGTAGGGCTGAAAATCCGCCGGATCGCAACGCAAGGTGTCGGTCGCCTGCTCCAGAATCAGCCCGAGCAGCTGTGTCTCGCAGGCGTCATCCGGACGATAGTTGACCAGCACCAATCGAGTGCTGGTACGGGCCTGTGCAGGCGTACCAAACGTCAGTGCGCTCAAGTCGATCACTGGCACCACAGCACCCCGATAGGCGAACACCCCGGCGACCCAGGCGGGGGCATGGGGAATGGGCTTCAAGGGCAGGCGCGGCAGTACCTCGGCCACTTCGATAGCCTTCAAGGCATAGCGCTCGTTGCCGATGCAAAACACCAGAAACAATGCATGCGGCGCCTGCTTCACGGCAGAGCGTTTGGCCGTGATTTCGCTCATCAGACTTTGAATCGCGAAACGCCGCTGCGCAGCCCGACGGCCACCTGGCTCAGCTCATCGATGGCGAAACTGGCCTGGCGCAGAGACTCGACCGTCTGGCTGCTGGCATCACCCAACTGCACCAGCGCATGGTTGATCTGCTCGGCACCAGTAGCCTGGGCCTGCATGCCTTCGTTGACCATCAACACCCGCGGCGCCAGCGCCTGGACCTGATGGATGATCTGCGACAACTGCTCGCCGACCTGCTGTACCTCGGACATCCCGCGACGCACTTCTTCGGAGAACTTGTCCATGCCCATGACCCCCGCCGATACCGCCGACTGGATCTCGCGCACCATTTGCTCGATGTCGTAGGTGGCCACCGCCGTCTGGTCCGCCAGGCGCCGCACTTCGGTGGCGACCACGGCAAAACCGCGTCCGTACTCCCCGGCCTTCTCGGCCTCGATGGCAGCGTTGAGCGACAACAGGTTGGTCTGGTCAGCGACCTTGACGATGGTGACCACCACCTGATTGATGTTGCCGGCCTTCTCGTTGAGGATCGCCAGCTTGGCGTTGACCAGGTCGGCCGCGCCCATCACCGAGTGCATGGTTTCCTCCATGCGCGCCAGGCCCTGTTGCCCGGAGCCGGCGGCCACGGAAGCCTGATCGGCGGCGGTGGAGACCTCGGTCATGGTGCGCACCAGGTCCCGGGAAGTGGCGGCGATCTCACGGGAGGTCGCGCCGATTTCCGTGGTGGTGGCGGCGGTTTCCGTGGCGGTGGCCTGTTGCTGCTTGGATGTCGCGGCGATCTCGGTCACCGACGTGGTCACCTGCACCGACGAACGCTGGGCCTGGGACACCAGAGAAGTCAGCTCGGTCATCATGTCGTTGAAACCGGTCTCCACCGCGCCGAATTCGTCCTTGCGCTCCAGATTCAGGCGGCTGCTGAGGTCACCGGTGCGCATGATCTCGAGGATTTTCACTATGCGGCTCATCGGCGCCATGATGGCGCGCATCAATAGCAAACCGCAGAGGCCGGCAGCCAGGACCGCCACCAGCAGGGAAATGCCCATGCTGATTTTTGCCGCAAGTACGGCGTCGTCGATGGCGGCCATTTCGTGATCGGCCACCGCTTTGTTTTCGCGAATGATGTCATTGAGCTTCGTGCGGCCTGCGGTCCAGGCCGGGGTCAGTTGCTCGGTGAACATCTTGATGGCCTCGGACTCCTGTTTGCGGCTGTGCAGATCGAGTACAGTCGTCAGAATCCTGCTGAACTCCTCGTGCCGTTGTTCGAAAGCGGCAAACTCGACCTTGTCCTCATCGGTCGTGATGGTGTTGCGGTAGTTGCCCATCTGCTCCAGCAGGCGCGCCTCGAAAGCCTTGAACTCCGCGGCGTCTTCACTGCTGATGCCCTGCCCTTCTTTCAAGCCGAGCAATTCCTGTGTCTGCAGGAAGGAGTCGACCCAGGCACTGCGAATCATCGAGCTGTAATAAACCCCCGGCAAAGCGTCGTCCCGAACGCTGGCTTCGCTGTCTTCGATCTTCAGCAATCGCGAATAGGAGAGGACCACCATCAGCAACATGATGGTGATAATTACCGCAAAGCTCGCCAAAATTCGTTGGCGCAACGTCCAGTTCTTCACAGTCTATCCTCAGGGCCTGATGCGAAATGCGGGGGAGTATAGCTGAGGGCGGTGTTTCATTTATAAGACGGATGCGCGCCACTTCTCATCCCGTTGAAAAAGGCGCGATGGATCGGCCATTGGCGACGTGGTGCAGCTGAAAACGCCAT
>NZ_AKJJ01000064.1:0-69736 GCF_000282395.1 Pseudomonas sp. GM55
GTGAATATCCGGTGTTGTGGCCAGTGGGGCAGGAAACGCTGAGGTTCGGGATTAACCATGAAGAAATTCTCCTAGCCTTCGAGGCGATTGAGGCCGGTCACATCGCCAAAAGTGTTGAGCATCTTGCCGTACACGAACAACGGAACATTCTGCAACCTGCTATGTACAACAACAAAGGTCTGCAATGGTTGCTGCGCGGTAACCACGCCTCCTACGTCACCAACTTGCCTTCTGGTGCCGCTCAAGCCATCGAGCTGACCCTGGCCAGTCAATGCCATCCCGTCGATGACGGGCGAACCATAGATTTTGGCAACAATCCCGTTGCCAACCTGGCCGACATCAAGCAACGCATGGCCTTCGTGTTGAAGGCGGCGAAGCAGTTTGACGATTTACTGCACAGCGACAAGCGCGACCAGATTGAGCAGTCAATTCGGGAAATTGCCTTCAGTGGAGGCGTACGGTGAGTCTCTTGCAGCGTGTGGGCTGGCGACGTGGAGTGTTGGCGCTGGCCGTCGTGACCCTCCTGATAGTCGCAGCAGTTCAAGTCTTGTCGGATGAGCCAGAAATTGCGTTGGTGACTGGCGAGCCTTGGGAAGATATGCGCCAGCGCTCCACTGCAACCATAGGTCCAGCTATCCCGGGGCATTATGGGTTCGACATCCCCAGTACCGATGCTCGCCTGCGTTTCGTAGACCCTCAATACGGGTTTTTGACCCCATTGGCGCGCTTCCTCAGCGTAAGTTTCGATGATGAGCGAGTTGGTAATGTCCGCATGTCCCCACAAATCGAGCCACTACTACTCGACGACGCCATCAAGGTCGTGCTGGATCTGCAAGAGCAATGGCGCAAAGCTGGCTGGACACCCATCCGGGTCAAGGAAGATCCACCGTTCGCCAACACGCCAGAGTGGCGAGCCCGATTGCGGGACGTGAACAAGGGCGGCACGTCCTATTGGCAAGCAGGTAACCAGTATCAAGTGATGCTGGTAGTCGGGCGTTTCAGGGACGACAAGCGTCCTACGGAAGAGCGCTACCTCATAACGCTGGGGCTCGCCACGCCATGGGTGAATCCTTGACCCCGCGCATTGATGACGAGCGCACCATAGGTTTTAGCAACAACCCCGTTGCCAACCTGGCCGATATCAAGCAACGCATGGTTTTCGTGCTGAGGGCGGCGAAGCAGTTTGATGATCTCCTGCATAGCGACAAACGTGAACAGATTGAGCAGTCGATTCGGGATATCGCTCTAGGTGGGGGCATCCGATGAGCCTGATGCATCGCGTGGGTTGTCGACGTGGTCTCGTGGTACTAGCAGTCACGGTTTTCTTGACAGTGGTGGTGATTCAACTCCTGTCGGACGAGCCGGAAATCGCCTTGGTGATTGGCGAGCCATACGAAACCATGCGCCAGCGCTCCAGCGCAGGCATCGATCCGGCCATTCCCGGACATGTATCGTTCAACATTCCGAAGTCCGATGCCCGCCTGCGATTTATAGATACCCAGTATGGCTTTGTAACTCCGCCGGCCCGATTTTTTGTGATTTTTTATAACAAAGAGATGATTATCAGCGTCCGCATGTCCCCACAGGTCGAGCCGCTATTGCTCGATGACACCCTCAAGGTCGTGCTGGACCTGCAAGAGCAATGGCGCAACGCTGGCTGGGTGCCCATACGGGTCAAGGAGTTCCCATCGTTCGCCGACACCCCGCAATGGCGTGATCGATTGCGAGAGACAAACAACGTTGAAAAAGCCTACTGGCGAGCAGGTGACAAGTACCAACTGATGCTGGTGGTCAGTCGCTTCAGGGACAACAAGCGTCCCACCGAGGAACGCTACCTCATCACATTGGGAATCCACCGATCACGGGGCGTGCAATGAGTTTGTTGCAGTGCATAGGCTGGCGGTGCGGTGCGGTGCGGTGCGTTGGCACTGGCGGTCGCATCCTTCCTGACGCTGTCAGCGATTGAATGGCTGTCTCAAGTGCTGTTGGTAGTGAGTCGCTTTCGGGGCAACAAGCGCCTTACGCAAGAGCACTACCTCATCTGGCTGTCACTGGCCACGCCATGGACGAGTCCTTGACCCTGTATAGCTAGTCATTGCTGGTGGATACCTTCCAGAAACTCCTGACCTGCAAGCTGATGCAACTGTAGGAGCGAGCTCGCTCGCGATGATCGTTAACGATGCCGCGTGTTTACTGACTGAACGCGGCGCTCTTGAGTCCATCGCGAGCGAGCTCGCTCCTACAGGTACAGGTTTTGCGGTGTGCCGCCGTTCAGGTGATTACATCCGCGCCAACGCCTGCGCCAGATCGGCACGCAAGTCCTCGACATCTTCGACCCCCACCGACAACCGCACCAACCCGTCGCCGATGCCCAGTTCTGCGCGGGTATCGGGTGGAATGGTGGCGTGGGTCATGATCGCCGGATGTTCGATCAGGCTTTCCACGCCGCCCAGGCTCTCGGCCAGGGCGAAGATCCGCACGCTCTCGAGGAAGCGTTTGGTGCCCGCCAGATCGCTGTTGAGGTCGAGGGAAATCATCCCGCCAAAACCGCGCATTTGCCGTTGGGCCAGTTCGTGTTGCGGGTGCGAGGGCAGACCGGGGTAGTAGACCCGTGAGACTTGCGGCTGACGCTCCAGCCACTGCGCCAGGTCCAGCGCATTACTGCAATGACGCTCCATGCGCAATGCCAGGGTCTTTACGCCACGCAGGGTGAGGAACGCATCGAACGGGCCGGCGATGGCACCGACGGCGTTTTGCAGGAAGCCCAGGCGCTCGGCCAGTTCGGCGTTCTGCCCGACCACGGCGATGCCGCCGATCACGTCGGAGTGGCCGTTCAGGTATTTGGTGGTCGAGTGCAGCACGATGTCGAAACCCAGTTCCAGCGGGCGCTGGATCCACGGGCTGGCGAAGGTGTTGTCGGCCACGCAGAGAATGCCGCGCGCGCGGCAGGTGCGGGCGATGGCGGCAAGGTCGGTGAGGCGCAGCAGCGGATTGCTCGGGGTCTCGACCATGACCATCCGTGTGTCGTCCTGCAGGGACGCCTCGAACGCCGCCAGGTCGGTCAGGTCGACGAAGCTGAAGCGGTGCCCGGCGCTGCGCTGGCGCACCTTGTCGAACAGGCGGAAGGTGCCGCCGTAAAGGTCGTTGCCGGAGACGATGTGCGAGCCGGCGTCGAGCAGTTCCAGCACGGTGGAAATGGTCGCCAGGCCCGAGGCGAACGCAAAGGCCCGGGTGCCGCCTTCCAGGTCGGCCACGCAGCGTTCCAGCGCCCAGCGCGTCGGGTTGTGCGAACGCCCGTAGTCGAGGCCTTTGTGCACCCCGGGGCTCTGCTGCAGATAGGTGGAGTTGGCATAGATCGGCGGCATCAGCGCCCCGGTCGACGGGTCCGGCGTTTGCCCGGCATGGATCACGCGGGTGGCGAAGCCGCGCGGTGGGGCATTTTCATCGTGCTGACTCATGGCAGGGATCTCCGCAGGTGGTTGAGCATGTCGGTTCGGGTAATCAGGCCGTGGAAACCCGAGGCGTCCTTAATGATCGCCACCAGCCCACGGCCCAGCTCTGCCTCCAGATCAGCCAGCGTGGCATCGGGGGACAGGGTTTGCAGCTTGTCGGTCATGGCGCTGGCCACGGCTTTGCGGAAGTGCGCAACGTCTTCATGCACCCCCAGCAGGATGTCGGACTCGTCGATCACGCCGACCAGTTGCTTGCCGTTCACCAGCACCGGCAGTTGCGACACATCCGCCAGGCGCATGCGCTGAAAGGCGGTGAGCAGGGTGTCATCGGGGCCGACGCTGATCACCCGGCCGTCCTCGAAGCGCCGCGCGATCAGGTCGCGCAGGTCACCGTATTGCTTGCGTTGCAGCAGGCCCTGATCGTTCATCCACTGGTCGTTGTAGATCTTCGACAGGTAACGCGTACCGGTGTCGCAGACGAAGCTCACCACCCGTTTCGGCGTGGTCTGTTCGCGGCAGTAACGCAGTGCGGCAGCCAGCAGGGTGCCGGTCGAGGAACCGCCGAGGATGCCTTCGGCGCGCAGCAGTTGGCGGGCGTGGTCGAAGCTTTCTTCATCGCTGATCGAATAGGCGTGGCGCACGCTGGACAGGTCGGCAATCGATGGAATGAAGTCTTCGCCTATGCCTTCCACCGCCCACGAACCGGGCGTGCCGAGGGTGCCGCTGCGGCTGTACTCGGCCATTACCGAACCGACCGGGTCGGCCAGGACCATTTCCAGATCCGGCTGCACGCGTTGGAAAAAGCGCGTCAGCCCGGTCAGGGTCCCGGCGGAACCGACGCCGACGACGATGGCGTCCAGATCATGCTGGGTCTGCGCCCAGATCTCCGGCGCGGTGCTGTATTCATGGGCCAGCGGGTTGGCCGGGTTGTTGAACTGGTCGGCGAAGAACGCGTCGGGAATATCCGCGGCCAGCCGCGCGGCGACATCCTGGTAGTACTCGGGATGGCCCTTGCCGACATCGGAGCGAGTGATGTGCACCTCGGCGCCCATGGCCTTGAGGTGCAGGACCTTCTCGGTGGACATCTTGTCCGGTACCACCAGCACCACCCGATAACCCTTGGCGCGGCCGACCAGGGCCAGGCCGAGGCCGGTGTTGCCGGCGGTGGCTTCGACAATGGTGCCACCGGAGCGCAGGCGGCCATCGCGCTCGGCGGCATCGATCATTGCCAGACCGATACGGTCCTTGATCGAACCGCCGGGGTTCTGGGATTCGAGTTTGAGAAACAGCGTGCACGGGCCGGTATCGAACCGGCTGACCCGTACCAGAGGTGTGTTGCCGATCAGTTCGAGCACGGCAGGGCGGGAGTTGTCAGGCATGTCGTCACTTCCTTGCGCAAATACGCACTGGGTGGACAGTGGCCTGCGGTGTGCCATCAGGCATCGATCGCAGGCATTGCATCGCTAGAACCATAGGCCGGGATCGGGTCTGCCACAACCTCATGTGGCCAGCCGGTCGCCTCGACGCTTTTTCCTCGCCAGCGACCACAAAAAACATAATTTCGCTAATTCCCGGCTCCGAACAGAATGCGGCCAACACCCTGACACCGATAGCCGTAGCAGAAGAACAACAGTGATCAGAATCGAGGCGGCAGCCATGACCGACCTGAATCAAACCACCTTTCAGAAGTGCACAGCCATGACAGTTGATAAAACCGAAATTGATACGCTTGTTGTTGGCGCCGGCCAGGCCGGCGTGGCCATGAGTGAACACCTGAGCAAACTCGGTGTGCCCCACCTCGTGCTGGAGCGCAACCGTATCGCCGAGGCCTGGCGCACTGGCCGCTGGGATTCGCTGGTGGCCAACGGTCCTGCCTGGCACGACCGCTTCCCGGGCCTGGAATTCGACGGCCTGGACCCGGATGCCTTCGCCGGAAAAGAGCAGGTGGCTGAGTACTTCGAGGCCTACGCCCGCAAGTTCAACGCGCCGATCCGCACCGGTGTTGAAGTCAAGACAGTAGAGCGCAACGCGGATCGCCCGGGTTTCACTGTTGAAACCTCTGATGGCGTGATCGAGGCCCGCCACGTGGTGGTCGCCACGGGTCCGTTCCAGCGTCCGGCCATTCCGCCGATTGCTCCGCAAATCGCTGGCATCAGCCAGATTCACTCGGCTCAATACTACAACCCGCAGCAACTGGCCGAAGGCGCCGTACTGGTGGTGGGCGCCGGTTCTTCGGGCGTGCAGATCGCCGATGAACTGCAACGTTCCGGCAAGCAGGTCTACCTCTCGGTGGGTGCCCACGATCGTCCGCCGCGCGCCTACCGCAACCGCGATTTCTGCTGGTGGCTGGGGGTGCTCGGCGAGTGGGATGCCGAGGCCATGCAACCTGGCAAGGAGCATGTGACCATCGCCGTGAGCGGTGCCCGTGGTGGCCACACCGTGGACTTCCGCCGGCTGGCTCATCAAGGCATGACCCTGGTCGGTCTGACCCAAGCGTTCAACGGCGCGGTGGTGAGCTTCGAAAATAACCTCGCCGACAACATCCGGCGCGGCGATGAAAACTACCTCGCGCTGCTCGACAAGGCCGACGCCTATATCGAACGCAACGGCCTGGACCTGCCGCTGGAGCCCGAAGCCCGCGCCATGCTGGCCGATCCGGACTGCGTGACCAAGCCGATTCTTGAGCTCGACCTGGTGAAGGCCGGTGTCACCACGATCATCTGGGCCACCGGTTACTCCACCGATTACAGCTGGCTGAAGGTCGATGCCTTCAAGGAAAACGGCAAGCCGCAGCACCAACGCGGCGTGTCGGCGGAGCCCGGCGTGTATTTCGTCGGTTTGCCGTGGCAGTCCCGTCGTGGCTCCGCGTTTATCTGGGGCGTTTGGCACGACGCCAAGCACATTGCCGATCACATCGTTAAACAGCGCACTTATTTCAACTATCGGGATGCGACTCAGCGTCAAGCCGACGCCGCCCGTGCACCTCTTCAGAAAGCCAGCCTCATGGGAGTTCGTTAATGCCTACTCATACCCGCATCCGCATGTTCAACACCAAAGACACCTACCCCAACCAGACGCTCGACAACGACCTGTGCCAGGCCGTGCGCGCCGGCAACACCGTGTATGTCCGTGGTCAGGTCGGCACCGATTTCAACGGCCAACTGGTGGGCCTCGGTGATCCGCGCGCCCAGGCGGAACAGGCCATGCGCAACGTCAAGCAACTGCTCGAAGAGGCCGGCAGCGACCTGAGCCACATCGTCAAGACCACCACTTACCTGATCGACCCGCGCTATCGCGAGCCGGTGTACCAGGAAGTCGGCAAGTGGCTCAAGGGTGTGTTCCCGATTTCCACTGGCCTTGTGGTCAGCGCCCTCGGCCAGCCGCAGTGGCTGATGGAAATCGATGTGATCGCTGTCATCCCTGAATAAGGAATTCGCCATGACCTTTTCCATCGTTGGTCGCTGCGCCGAGACCGGCCAGCTGGGCATTGCCATCAGCTCATCGAGCATTGCCGTCGGCGCGCGTTGCCCCTGGCTGCGGGCCGGTGTCGGCGCAGTGTCGAGCCAGAACATCACGCTGCCGGCCCTCGGCCCGCAGATCCTCGATGAACTGGCCAACGGCTCGGCGCCGCCCCAGGCGCTGGACCACTCATTGACCCGCAATGGCTACAGCCAGTACCGCCAGGTGGCGGTGGTCGATGCCCAGGGACGCACGGCGGTGTTCAGCGGCAACCATGCGCTGGGCATCAACAACGCCCTGGCCGGCGACCAATGCGTGGCGGCTGGCAACCTGCTGGCCAACAGTGGGGTGATCGAGGCGATGGTCGCGGCGTTCGAAAACAGCGAAGGCTGCCTCGCCACCCGCCTGATGAGCGCCTTGCAAGCCGGGCAGGATGCTGGGGGCGAAGCCGGCGCGGTGCACTCGGCGGCGTTGTCGGTGGTCGGTGACCTGACCTGGCCGATTGTCGACCTGCGGGTGGATTGGGCCGATGAAAACCCGATCGGCGAGCTGGGCAAACTGTGGTCTGCCTACGAGCCGCAACTGCAGGACTACCTGACCCGCGCCCTCAATCCGACCGTGGCTCCGAGCTATGGAGTGCCCGGCGATGAGTGAGTTGCGCAGCCGCGCCATGCTCGCGCGATTGATCGGGTTCGCCACGGTCAGCCGCGATTCGAACCTGGCGCTGATCGAGTTCGTGCGTGACTACCTGCACGAACTGGGCGTGGATTGCGAACTGATCTACAACGCCGAGCGGACCAAGGCCAATCTGTTGGCCACGGTCGGCCCGCGCGTGGCCGGCGGCATCGTGCTGTCCGGACATACCGATGTGGTCCCGGTGGACGGTCAGGCCTGGACGGTCGAGCCGTTCTGCCTGAGCGAGGCGCACGGCAAACTTTACGGGCGCGGCACCGCGGACATGAAGGGCTATCTGGCTTCTGTGTTGGCGGCCGTGCCGATGTTTTTGGAAAGCCCTTTAAAGCGCCCGGTGCATTTGGCGTTTTCCTACGACGAAGAAGTCGGGTGCCTTGGCGTTCGCGGGTTGCTGGAGGTGCTGCCCCAGCGTATCCCGGCACCGGCGTTGTGCCTGATCGGCGAGCCGACCGAACTCAAACCGGTGCTCGGTCACAAGGGCAAGCTGGCGATGCGCTGCCACGTACACGGTGCGCCGTGCCATTCGGCTTACGCGCCTTATGGGGTGAACGCCATCGAGCAGGCCGCACGGCTGATCGGTCGGCTGGGTGAAATCGGCGCCACGCTGGCCCGCCCGCCATTGCACGACAAGCGCTTCGATCCGGCGTTCTCGACCGTGCAGGTCGGGGTGATCCAGGGCGGTACGGCGCTGAACATCGTTCCAGCGGACTGCCGTTTCGATTTCGAGATACGCGCCTTGCCGGACTTCGCCCCGCAAGTGGTCGTCGATGAGCTGCGGGACTACGCCGAGCAGATGTTGCTGCCGGCCATGCAGGCCGTTGATACCGATACGGCTATCCGCTTTGAAAAAATCTCGGCCTACCCCGGCTTGGCGACACCCGCCGACAGCGCGGCGGCGCGGCTGATTGCCGAGCTATGCGGCAGCAATGATTTCAGCACCGTGGCCTTTGGCACCGAAGGCGGGCTGTTCGATCAGGCCGGCATACCGTCGGTGGTCTGCGGCCCCGGCAGTATGGACCAGGGGCACAAGCCCGATGAATTTGTCAGCGTCGAACAGATGGCGGCCTGTGACCGCTTGATGGATCGCCTGGCGGCTTACTTGAGTGAATCCGAACACCCATAACAACAAAGGGCCATTCAGGCCCGAGGAAGCGATCCATGTCCAGATCCTTGCGTTGCAGTGTTCCGTTTGCCCTGGCGTTGTTGAGCGCCGGTGTGTGGGCGGCCCCCCAGGACCTCACCGTGATTTCCTTCGGTGGTGCTACCAAACAGGCTCAGGATAAAGCCTATTTCCAGCCCTTCAACGCCAGCGGCGCGGGCAACATCATCGCCGGGGAATACAACGGCGAGCTGTCGAAGATCAAGGCCATGGTCTCGGCCGGTCACACCAGTTGGGACGTGGTGGAAGTCGAAAGCCCCGAGTTGTTGCGCGGCTGCGAGGAGGGTCTGTTCGAGAAGCTCGATGCGGGACGCTTCGGTGATTCGGCGAACTTCGTGCCGGGTGCGCTGACCGAATGCGGGGTGGCCACTTACGTGTGGTCGATGGTCATGGCCTATGACCAGAGCAAGCAGGCCAAGGCGCCGCAATCCTGGGCGGACTTCTGGAATGTCGCCGACTTCCCGGGCAAGCGCGGCCTGCGCAAGAGCGCCAAGTACACCCTGGAAATCGCTTTGCTGGCCGACGGCGTCAAGGCTGACGATGTGTACAAAGTCTTGAACACCCCGCAAGGCGTGACGCGGGCCTTTGCCAAGCTCGACCAGATCAAGCCGAACATCCAGTGGTGGGAGGCGGGCGCACAACCGGCGCAGTGGCTGGTGGCCGGGGACGTGGTGATGAGTGCGGCCTACAACGGCCGGATTGCCTCGGCGCAAAAAGAAGGCATGAAACTGAGCATCGTCTGGCCGCAAAGCCTGTACGACCCGGAATACTGGGCGGTGGTCAAAGGCACGCCGAACAAGGCGTTGGCCGAAAACTTCATCGCGTTTGCCAGCCAGCCGCAGACGCAAAAAGTCTTCTCGGAAAACATCCCTTACGGGCCGGTGCATCGCCAGACCCTGCCATTGCTGCCCAAGGCCGTGCAAGAGCAGTTACCGACCGCCGAGACCAACCTGGCCGGTG
This sequence comes from Pseudomonas sp. GM55, assembly GCF_000282395.1. Taxonomy (NCBI): domain Bacteria; kingdom Pseudomonadati; phylum Pseudomonadota; class Gammaproteobacteria; order Pseudomonadales; family Pseudomonadaceae; genus Pseudomonas; species Pseudomonas sp. GM55. The sequence continues at coordinate 9,724 of NZ_AKJJ01000064.1, forward strand.
CACGGGCAGTGGATGCGGAGTTCTGGGTTGACCATGGCGAGGAGCTTGAGCAGCGCTTCAACGCCTGGGCTGCGCGCTGATACAGGCACCGCATAACCCTGTGGGAGCGGGCTTGCCCGCGAAGGCGATGGGCCAGTCAACATTAATGTTGCATGTGCCGGCCTCTTCGCGGGCAAGCCCGCTCCCACAGGGATTTCGTCGTTCAATTGTTTAGTGAATGGCGCGATCTGTTGTGCTTTGTTTTTAGCTGTAATTGAGTTTTTCTGCTGGATAAACCTGATAACAGCGCAATCTTTTTTAACGTTTAAAGGCACAAATTAACTAATTTTCCTCTCTTCATTCTTTGTCCATGATCGCTCCCAACAAGAAATGCGCCGTCCCGTCTGCGCACACCGAAGTACGAACACGTACTCATCCTTGCCTTGGAGTTCGTCATGTCCACCACCGCTTCATCCGCCCCGCTCATTGAGAAACACACGATCGGGTACGTCCCCCCTGAGGATCGCCACGGAAAGGTCAAAGATCTGTTCACCCTGTGGTTCGGCGGCAATATCGCGCCGTTGCCCATCGTCACCGGCGCGCTCGGCGTGCAGTTGTTCCACCTGAACCTGGTCTGGGGCATTGTCGCCATCATCGTTGGCCATCTGGTCGGCGGTGTGCTGATGGCGTTGCACTCGGCGCAAGGCCCGCAGATGGGCATTCCGCAGATGATCCAGAGTCGCGCACAGTTCGGTTCATTGGGCGCGTTGCTGGTGGTGGTGATTGCCGGCGTGATGTACATCGGTTTCTTCGCCTCCAATATCGTCCTGGCCGGCAAGTCGCTGCATGGCGTGGTCGAGAGCGTGCCGGTATCGGTCGGCATCGTCCTCGGCGGTCTCGGTTCGGGGATCATCGGCATCATTGGCTACCGCTTCATCCACGTGCTCAACCGCATCGGCACCTGGGTGCTGGGCCTGGGCATCGTGCTGGGCTTCGGCTACATCCTGACCCACGTGCAGACCGATGACTTCCTGACCCGCGGCAGTTTCAACATTTCCGGCTGGCTGGCCACGGTGTCGCTGGCGGCGCTCTGGCAGATCGCGTTCGCACCGTACGTGTCCGACTATTCGCGTTACCTGCCCAAGGACGTGAAAGTCAGCGCGACCTTCTGGGCGACCTACCTCGGCTCGTCGCTGGGTTCGATCCTGTCCTTCGTGTTCGGCGCCGTCGCCGTGCTGGCAACGCCGGAGGGCATGGACACCATGGACGCCGTGAAGCTTGCAACCGGTGCCATCGGCCCGTTGATGCTGGTGCTGTTCCTGCTCAGCGTGATCAGCCACAACGCCCTGAACCTGTATGGTGCCGTGCTGTCGGTGATCACCTTGCTGCAAACCTTCGCCCACCGCTGGATTCCGACGGCGCAAAGCCGGGCGGTGCTGTCGCTGATCATCCTGGCCGGTTGCTGTGTGGCGGCCATCGGCGCCTCGGCGGACTTCATCGGGCACTTCGTCGACCTGGTGCTGGCGTTGCTGGTGGTGCTGGTGCCCTGGACCGCGATCAACCTCATCGACTTCTATGCGATCCACAAGGGTGACTACGACATCGCCTCGATCTTCCGTGTCGACGGTGGCATCTATGGCCGCTTCAATCCGCAGGCCCTGCTGGCTTACGCCATCGGCATCGTGGTGCAGATTCCGTTCATGAACACGCCGATCTACACCGGCCCCGTGGCGGTACATATCGACGGTGCGGATCTGTCGTGGCTGGTCGGCCTGGCGGTCACCACACCGCTGTACTACTGGCTGGCCAACCGTGACACGGCTTATCGTCGGCGCCAGACCATGGCCGGGTTGATGCCAACCAACAGCTGATCGGGTATCTGGAACAGATTTACCGGGTTGAACGGTTGTGAACGCCAGGGATGGCTGTTTTTCGGGCGTATGGTTATGCTCAGCGCGTTTGCCAATCGCCAGATAAAAACAACCACAGTGAAGCCATGAGCCAATCAGACACACGTGCGACTGTTCTAGCGCTGTATCCAGAAGACTCCCGTGAGGCAGCGGCATTGCTCAAGCAGGCCGTGCCGCTGATGGTTCGCCACAACATTCCGCCCAATCCGGTGCATTACGCGCTCTGGTACACCTACAGCAAAGGCCAGGAGCCGGAACTCAATCGGCACCTGGACCGGGTCGTCAACGATTTCGACTACTTTCCTCCGGAGTCCGCCGCTAAACTGTTTCGCGAGTACATCATCCGTGATGAGCTGGCGGACGCTCGCGCCGGGCAACAGGACGCGATCAATCTGGTTGATGATATGGAGCGCGATGTTTCGCGCAGCGTGAAGGGCAATCAGAATTTCCAGGCCAGCCTCGGCCAATACCTGCAAATGCTTGAAGAACCGACCAGCGAGCGCTTGCCGGGCATCCTGAGCCAACTGCAAAAGAGCACCCAGCTCATGCAGAGTCAGCAGGAGCATTTCCTCGCCCAGTTGCAGTCCGCACAGCACGAAATCAAAAGCCTGCGGGACAAACTGGAGCGCGCGCAATTGGCGGCGACCCTCGATGGCCTGACCGAGCTGCTCAACCGTGCCACTTTCAACCGCAAACTTGAACAGGCAATGAGCAACGCGGCGACCGGCGTGGCGCTGGTGATGCTGGATATCGACCACTTCAAACAATTCAATGACCAGTACGGCCATCCCCTGGGCGACCGGGTGCTTCAGCATGTCGCCCAGGTGTTGCGCGATTCGCTGCCGGCCGAGGCCTTTGCCGCGCGTTATGGCGGTGAAGAATTCTGTGTAGTGCTCAAGGATTGCCCGGATCTGGCGGCTGCCGGTGCTTATGCCGAGCGCCTGCGCCTGAAAGTCCAGGCGCTGCGGGTCAAGGCCCGGGGCACCGACACCGTGCTGGACACCATCACCGCGTCGTTCGGCGTGGCCCATGCACAACCCGGCGACACCCCGGAAAGCCTGGTGACCCGCGCCGACGACGCGCTGTACCAGGCCAAGCGCAACGGGCGCAATCAGGTACGTCAGCAACCCGACGTACCGGTCGAGGCCCGTTAGCCGAGGATGAAGTAGACGTCATGTTTTCCCGATTTGTACGCCTGTGGAACTGAAAACCGTTCTTGCACTCGTAACTTTCACGGGCGACCCAGGGGTTACGCATTCGCATTGAACGCCCGGCATGGCTGTAAAGCCGGGAGGGTGGCATGGAAAACGACTCGATGTTCAGGTTCGTTGCGGGCTACCTGTTCGTGTGTGCCCTGCTGGCATGGGGTGTGGCCCAGGCGTCTCCCTGGATTGCCTCGCACCTGCTGCTGAGCTGGATTCTCTAGCGCCGACCCTCGATGCCACGCTCAACAACTCCCGATACCGAAAGCACCGCGACCTGTAGGAGCGAGCTTGCTCGCGATGGTCGTTAACGATGCCGCGTGTTTACTGAATAAACGCGGCGCTCTTGAGTCCATCGCGAGCAAGCTCGCTCCTACAAATTCAAGGATTGAGCCAGTTGCCGGCGCTGCCGGATCAGTGGAACGGAAAGATGTAGTTCATCCATGCGGCCATGCGCAGAAGGATCTTGCGCATCATCGCGATGTGATGGAAATGCTGGCTGTACAACGCCGCCTGGCCGTAGGACCCGCCGGGCATCTGGCTGCTGTATTGGGCATAGTCGGGGTCGGTGATCTCAATGATCACCGGGACCCGGCCGGCCGGTGGTGAACCGGTGAAGCCGATCAGCGTGCCCGAAGGTTGAACCTGGCCTTCGGCGATGACCGAAACCACGGTTTTGACCCTGCCTTCGAATACTCTCCCGGGAATGCCGTCAAAGGCGACTTCGGCCTCGTCGCCCTCGGTCAGGCGCAACAGGCTGTTCTGGCGCATCCACGCGGCGAAATAATGCCCTTCATCGGGAATGAAGACCATCGAAGGGCGCAGCGGCAACTTGGTCGCCATCATACCCGGACGCAGCGAAACATGGGTGACGAAGCCTTTGCTCGGCGCACGGACCGTGGTGTTGTCGAGTTCGTATTGCGCGTTGTCCAGTTGGGCCTTCAGGTCATCACTGCGAGAGACCACAATGTCCAGTTCCCGTTGGGTACTGAAATTACGCTTGATCAACTCGGTGATCCGGGCGCGGTCGGCCTGGGCGGCAATCAGTTGCGCCTTGAGGGATCTGACCCGGTATTCGAAAGGCGCGGGATCGATGCTGAACAGCACATCGCCTTTTTCCAGGGGCTGGTTGGATTTCACCGGCACGTCGATCACCGGGCCGCTGACCACGGGTATGACCGGCACCGATACGAAATAGGTACGCGCCACCTCGGAGTAGGGGTGGTTGTAGTTCATGGTGAAAATCAGCGCGCCGATGATCACGATCCCGCCCAGTACCGCTGTGGGCACCGTCCATTTGTTCAGGGGGATGCGGAAGATCTTGAAGATGGCAACGCAGAGTGCGGCATACGTCAGAATGAGTAAAAGATCCATGGCTCAGAGGCCCTCGCCGTGATTGTCCGTTGGCAGCCTGGTCTGTGCCGTGCCCGTTGCCGCCTCGAGGCGCTCGATCCGCCCTTGCAGTTCGGCGACCTGTTGTTCGAGGTGCACCACATGGCTTTTGCCTGAGTGTCCGTCACTGAAACCCCAGCCCCGGTCCTCTCGATAGGCCATTGCCCAGATCCACAGGAACGGCCAGAGTGCATGCAGGGTGAACAGGCTGACCCAGCCGGTGGCGTGGATCGCATCCTGGTGCGGGTGGTTGCGGTGAACGGAAATTTCATAGGGGATGTCATGGAGCACGATGATTCCGTAGAACAAGACGAGCCCGACAAATATCAGTATGCCCAGCGCGAAGTAATCAAGCATGAATCGCTCCTTTTACAGCAGGTGACGTGTCCGCATGAGTGTAGCCGTTCAATCTACACTTGACGGAAACGCGGATATCCAGCTCGAACAACCGGTGCCTGGACGAAGCGTTGACCGCTATCGTGCCGGCAGATCCTGGCGAGGTGAATTCATGCAAACCCATGGTCAATTCGAAAGGGCGCCTGTGCTTGACCCTGTCGAGCGCATTACCGAGGTGATCTTCGGCCTGCTGATGGCCATGACGTTCACCGGTACCATCAGCGTGTCCACGGCAGACCAGGCGGCCGAACGCACGATGATGCTTGCCGCACTCGGATGCAATCTCGCCTGGGGACTGGCTGATGCGGTCATGTACCTGTTGCGCGCACTGGTCGAGCGCACGCGCCGGATCAAGCTGTACCTCGACCTGCGCAATGACACGGACGCCGCGGCCGGTCAGGCGCTCGTTGCGCAAGTGTTGCCGCTGCAATTCGCCGCGGCGGCCGGTAGCGAGGGCCTGGAACTGTTGCGCCGTCGGCTGCTCGAACAGCCCCCCTTGCCGACCAGGGCCGGTCTCGGCTGGAATGACTTCAAGGGTGCTCTGGGTGTTTTCCTGTTGGTGGTGTGCTCGACATTTCCGCTGGTGGTGCCGTTCATATTGCTCGACCAGACGGCACTCGCCATCCGCCTGTCCAACCTGATCGGACTTGTGGTGCTGTTCATTGCCGGCTGGATGCTCGCCAGATACGCGGGCGCCACGCAATGGCAGGGTGGGGTGATCATGGCCGCCACGGGGGCGGTGCTGATCCTTGCAATCATTGCGCTGGGTGGATAACCACTGGGGATAATTCAACACACTAAAGACTCGTTCTCATTTACACTTGCCCTTCCATTTACGTCGGGCAGCCTGGTATGGATGTTCTTGCCACTATCCATTTTCATTTACTCAAGTGGGTGATCGAACCGGTCACCGGGCAGTTCCTGGGCATTTTCGACTTCAACGGTCGGCTCGGTCTATCCTTTCTCTGCATGTCTTACGGCGTCGCTTATGGCCTGTTTCGCTGGCGCAAATCCCGGGGCCTGACCGACGCACACTCATTCGGGCAGTTCATCGGCGGCTGCCGGGTGTATCTGCATCGCTCGGCGCTGCTCGACTACCGCTACTACTTTGTTCTGGCCATCCTCAAGGTTGTCCTGGTGCTGCCCATCGTCGGCCTGGTCGATCCGTACGTCTTGCGTTCAGCGGACTACATAGCGTTCTTCACCAACCTGTGGGGCGCGCGCACGCAGGTGGAGGAGAACCTGGCGCTGACCCTGCTCTATGGGCTGGGCGTTTTCCTGGTCAAGGATTTCAGCCATTACTGGGGCCATCGCGCTTTTCATTCGCGCTATCTGTGGGCCTTCCACAAAGTCCATCATTCGGCGCCCGTGCTGGTGCCAGCGACGGCCAGCCGGGTGCACTTTCTGGAAGAGGTGGTGGAAAAGCTCACCGACATCGTCTGTGTAAGCGCGTTTGCCGGTGCCTTCTGGTACGCCTGCGGCGGGGAGATCAGCCGCTATACGCTATTTGGCGTGACCTACATGGTGTTCATCTTCAATAGCCTGGCGGCCAACCTGCGACACAGCCATGTCTGGTTTTCCTTCGGGCCGGTGCTTGAGCGGGTGCTGAGCAGCCCGGCGCAACACCAGATTCATCACAGTGATGCGCCGCGCCACTTCAACAAGAACTTCGGCATCAATCTGTCGCTGTGGGACTGGATGTTCGGCACGCTCTACGTCACGCAGTCCAGACCCGAGTCCATTCAATTCGGCACCGGTGAGCAGGATCACGAGCGTTACCTGACGATGCGGGGTTTGATCGTCACGCCGTTTGTGGACATCGCCCGCAAATGCTTCCCGGCAAAACGCCCGAAGGTACAACCTGAAAGACGATCTGATCCGTATTTTTCAGGGCAATCTGCCTCTGTAACGGATACAGCCGCCAGCCCACAATAAGTCTTCGGTACGCCGTTGGGGCAGCGCAGGACGCCCCTGTACCGCCAATTCATAGTGTGGGAGGCCATATGGCCAAGATGACGATTTTTCTCGGCGGTTTCCTGGTGTTGACCATCCTGATCGGTGTGCTCGCGACGATTCCACCGGGGTGATTACACCCGCCGGTTTTCGTCGACGGCCAGGCGCAGTTCGCGGTACGCCGTGACCAGTTGCTCAAGGCTGAACCCACGATTTCTCCCGCTGGGGTTGGGCAGGATCCAGACCGACGCATTGCCGAAGGTTTTCGGTTGCAGGCCCCAGGCGATGTCCCGCTGACCGGACAACGCGCAATAAGCTGCCTTGCCCAGAAACGCCACGAAACGCGGCGCATGGCGTGCGATTTTCTGTTCGAAGTCCGCTGCGGCGGCTGTGAACTCGTGCAACGACAACTGATCCGCACTGGCCGTCGGCCGCTCGACCACTGCGGTCAATCCGCATTGGTAGCTCAAGATCGTCCGATCGTTTTCCGGTAGCACTTGCTCGGTGGTAAACCCGGCGAGATGCAGCGTGCGCCAGAAGCGATTGCCGCGCCCCGCAAAATGGTGCCCCTGGGCGGCGGCACTCATTCCGGGGTTGATGCCGCAGAAGATCACGGCCAACTGCCCGGCGAGGATATCTTCGAGTTTTTCACTCACCGCAGATCACTCTGATCGCCTGGCGTGCCAGCTCCGTCAACTCGGTTCGGGATTTACCGGCCCGGGCACGTATCGAAATGCTGTGCAGCAGTGACGAGGCGAGCACGGCAAGGGCCGCCGGGTCGGCATCGCCTTTCAATTCGCCAGCATTTTTCGCCGCTTGCAGGCGAACCTCCAGATCGGCATCCAGCCGACTCAAGCGGTCGGACAGCACTTCGCGAATTTCCGGGTCCTCGACGGCTTCGGTGGTTGCCGTGCCGATGGCGAAGCAGCCACGGGGCTGGCCGTCGCCCGAGAAGTAAATCGATAACTGCCCCTCGTAGAAACGCTGCAAGGCCTCGGCCAACGGCACGTCCAGGTCCGTCAGCGCCTCGTGCATGGACGCCGCGGCAAATTCCCAATATTGCTCCAGCGCTTTGATATAGAGCGCGTGCTTGTCGCCGAATGCCGCATAGAGGCTGGGGCGATTCATGCCGGCGGCGGTGGCGATGCTATCGAGCGATGCGCCGGAATAGCCGGTGTTCCAGAACACACCCAGTGCCTGCTGCAACGCTGTCTGCGGGTCGTATGCCCGGGGGCGGCCACGGCCTTTGCCTTCTGTCGTTTTATTTTGTGCCATGTCGTACAAAATCCTTGTAGGGATGTAGGTCGAGGGATATTCTTACACCATCGCACAAAATTAAGGAATCAGAAATTCCTTGATCCAGGGTTTGTTGTAGCCGAGCGCGAACTGAGTGTTGCGGCGACGAAACCGACGCGCTGGGAGCGATCCTCCCGACCGCGCACGGGCTTGCTTGTTTCCAGCATTTATTGACATCCGGGCCGTTGGCGCTTGTTGCCGACGCCGGCCCGATTACTCGGCTAAAGGCGTACTCGACCATGACCAAAGCGTTCGATATTCCGGCTTCACAGACCTTCGGGCAGCCTGGCCCAAACCCGGCCGGCGCACCCACCCAAAAACCGCTGAAACAGCGGTTGCGTCCCTGGCTGATGGTGGGTGTTCCCGTTCTCTTCGCGGCGCTGGGCTATGCCCATTACGTGTCGGGGCAGGCTTATGTTTCGACCGATAACGCTTACGCCCGGGTGGCGAAGGCGTCGATCAATGCGCGGATCTCCGGGCAAGTGGTGGACATCGCCGTCGAGGACAATCAGCAGGTCCACCAGGGCCAGGTGCTGTTCCGGATCGACCCGAAACCGTTCCAGATCGCCGTCGACCGCGCACAGGCACAACTGAGCGTGGCGCGGCTGCGTATCGACGGGCTCAAGGCCAGCTATCACCAGCAACAGGCGGAACTGCAATCGGCGAAAGAGTCGGCCGATTTCGACCAAAAGGATTTTGCCCGCAAGAAAGCACTGGTCGCGTCCGAGTTCGTTTCGAAATCGATTTACGAACGTGCCGACACCGACGTGAAAGTGGCACGGCAACGGATCGCGTCCATCGAACAACAGATCGCCAGCACCGTGGTGGCCTTGAACGGCAATCCGGACATCGATGCCGATAGCCACCCGACGGTTCGCGAGGCCAGGGCGCAGCTCGACGAGGCGCAGTTGTACCTTTCGTACACCACGGTGTATGCGCCGCAGGATGGCACCGTGGCCAAGGTCGACGACCTGCAGGTGGGCAACTACGTGAACAACGGCGCGCCGGCTTTCGCCTTGTTGTCCGGTCACGAGATCTGGATCGAGGCGAACTTCCGCGAAACCGACGTGACCCACATGCGTCCGGGCCAGGAAGCCACCATTCGTATCGATACCTACCCGGATCGCGTGTTCAAGGCCCACGTCACCAGCATGAGCCCAGGGGCCGGGTCGGATTTCGCGCTGCTGCCACCGGAAAATGCCACCGGTAACTGGGTCAAGGTGACGCAGCGGGTGCCGGTACGGCTTGAGCTCGACGAAGTGGACCCGGCGCTGCCGCTGTTCTCCGGGACCAGCGCCACGGTGAGGATCGACACCCGGTTTCGCAGCCCGTGGTGGCATCCGCTCAAGGCATTGCTGACCGCAGGTAACTTCTGATGAACGCCCAACCGATGGTAAGCCCCGGTGGGGAGGGCGCGCGTTCGCTCAGGTTCGCTGCCTTGCTGGCGACCTATATGCAATCGGCAAACCTGCCGCTGCCGAACTCGGCACTCAGGTTGATCCAGGGCAGCCTGTCGATGAGCGACGATCAGGCAGGGTGGATTTTCACTTCGTACCTGGCCGCGAGTGCGATCAGCATGCCGCTCGCGCAGTGGCTGGCCGCACGCTTTGGCTTGAAGTGGGTGTATCAGGCGGCGCTGGTGTTGTTCGTCCTTGGCTTGTTGCTTGGTACGGCAGCGACGATGCCGCTGGAATTCGTGGGGGCGCGCATCATTCAAGGCATTGCCAGTGGCGTACTGGCGCCGCTGTCGATGGCGATTGCCACGGAAACCCTGGCGCAGGACAAGCGTGCAAAATTTGCCGCGAGCTGGACCGCCATCGTGCTGTTCGGCATCGTCAGCGGCCCGAGTATCGGTGGCTGGATCGCCGAGCATTTTGGCTGGCGGCCGATGTTCTACCTCAGCGTGCCACTGTCGGCGTTCATCTTCCTGGTGGCGGCGCTGTTGTTGATCGAGAAGAAAGCCGAGAAACCTCCGGCGTTCGATTTCTTCGGTTTCGGCACCTTCACCCTCGGCATGATCAGCCTGCAAATGCTGCTCGACCGGGGTGAGCGACTGGATTGGTTCGCCGCGCCCGAAATCTGGCTGGAAGCCGTGGCGTCGGCGCTGGGGATCTACCTGTTCGTGGTGCATGTGCTGACCTCGAACGTGCACTTCCTCAACAAGCGCCTGCTCAAGGACCGTAACTTCGTGTTGTCGACGGTGATCTTTTTCGCCCTCGGTTTCGTGCTGTTGTCGACCATGGCCCTGACCTCGCCGATGCTGGACGAAATTCTCGGCTACCCGCCTGACACCACCGGTGCCCTGACGATTCCCCGTGGCATCGGCCTGGTCGGCGCCTTCCTGCTGATGGGGCGGCTGCCCGAGCGTTTCGACCGGCGCCTGTTCGTGGCGGCCGGTGTCGCCCTGGTGATTTATGCCAACTGGCTGATGCTCGGTTATTCGCCGCTGATGGACGAGTGGCCCGTGGCTGTCGCCGGTGCGATCCAGGGCGCGGGCCTGGGCATCCTGATGCCGGCGGTGAGCAAGGTCGCGTTCAGTACCCTCGACCCCACGCTGCGCCCCGAAGGCACCGGTCTGTTCAATCTGGCCCGTGTCTATGGCAGCACGCTGGGGGTGGCGATCGTGCAGCTGTTTTTCTTCAACAACACCCAGGCGATGCACATGGCGCTGGCCAGCAACCTGACGCCGTACCGCGCTGCTGCGCATTCGCTGGCTTCAGCGCCGTTGCAGGTGCTGGGTGGGCTCAACGAAATGATCACCGGCCAGGCCGCGTTCATCGCCGTGATCGACCAGTTCAAGATCCTGATGGTGGTGATGCTGGTGGTGAGCCCGCTGGTGTTGTTTCTTCGCAAGCCGGTTGCGGCCAATTAGTTTTCGTGGAGTTTGCCAAATGAAGTCCTATGCGCTGGTCCTCAACCGCTACTGGATACAAACGAAACTCACGGGGTTGTCGGCGCTGGTATTGCTGACGGCCTGCACCGTTGGCCCGGACTATGAAACACCGGCGGCAAGTACGTCGCAGCACTATGACCCGCAAGCCGAACAACGTCTGGCCCAAGGTGCCGCCCCACGGATCGACCTCGGCCGGAAGGTCAGCGGCGATTGGTGGTCTGCCTTTCGCTCGCAGAAGCTCGACCAGGTGGTTCGTCGCGCCATCGACGGCAACCTCGACCTGGTGGCCGCCGATGCCACGATCCGGCAAGCCGCTTCTTCTGTTGCGGCGGCGCAGGGTGCGCTCTATCCGCAGGTCGATTTTGCTGCCGTGGCTGGCCGTCAACGGGTGCACAACGCCAAGGAGCCCTCCATCAGCAATTTCTACGCGATAGGTCCGCGGGTGGGTTTCGACCTCGATGTGTTCGGCGGCAACCAGCGATTGGTCGAGCAGCAGCAGGCGTTTGCCGACCTGCAAAAACACCGGTACGAAGCGGCCTACCTGACCCTGACCGGCAACGTCGCCAGCCAGGCGTTGCTGGTGGCTTCCGCCAACGCGCAGATCCAGGCCGTGGAAAAGCTGCTGGCCAATGACACGAGGAACCTTGAGCTGGTGCGCATGGCCCACCTCAATGGCAGCACCACGCAGATCGATGTATCGCTGGCCGAGACACGGCTGGCTCAGGACCGTACGTTGTTGCCGCCCCTCGCTCAACAGCGTGACGCCGCACGTCATGCGCTGTCGATTCTGACGGGCAAGGGGCCGGCGGACTGGATCGCTCCCGACTTCGACCTGGGCGAGTTTGTCCTGCCATCGAACATGCCGGTGAGCCTGCCCTCGGAAATGGCCCACGACCGGCCGGATGTGCTGCAAGCCGAAGCTCAACTGCACATGGCCAGCGCGGCGGTCGGCGTGGCGACGGCGAACCTCTATCCCCACGTCACACTGTCGGCGTCCCTGGCGCAGGCGGCTTCCGGCAATGGCGGTGCGGCACTCTGGGGGTTCGCTGCCGGGCTGGCCGGGCCGCTCTTCGATGGCGGAACGTTCAAGGCTGAGCGGCAGGCTGCCGTCGACGGTTACAACGCCACGCTAGCCGGTTACCGGCAGACGGTCATTACCTCGTTCGGGCAGGTCGCCGATACCTTGCAGGCGATCAACCATGACGCCGAGGAACACCTGGCCCAGACCGATGCCTTGCGAGCGGCCGAAACCAGTTTGCAGTTGAACCAGCAAGCCTTTGCCCAGGGTGAAAACAGCATTCTCCAGGTCCTCGAAGCGGAGCGTGCCTATGAACAGGCGCTGCTGGGACAGATCCGCGTGAAAACCGCGCAGTACCTCGACACCGTGCAGTTGTTCATTGCACTGGGCGGCAATTCGGTCGGTGCCTTCGAGCAACGCGTTGCGTCTGGCGACGGGCAAAAACCTTCGTATCAATAATGGCTGCGGCCTGGAGTAGACACATGACCTATGAAGCCTTTCACGACGGCCTGCGTGACACCAGGTTCACACTCAACCACGGTGCGGTCGAGATGCCGGCGGTTGGATTCGGTACCTTGTTCCGCGATCTCGCCACCACGACCCAGGCAGTGAAGGAAGCGCTGGCCGCCGGTTTCCGCCATTTCGATTGTGCCGAGCGTTATCGCAACGAAGCGCAGGTTGGCGTAGCGCTGAAGGAAGTGCAGGAGGCCGGAAAAGTCCGGCGCGAAGAGCTGTTCATCACCACCAAACTGTGGAACACCAACCATCGTCCCGAGCGCGTCGAGCCCGCGTTCGAAGCCAGCTGCCAACGCCTGCAAGTGGACTACATCGACTGCTACCTGATCCACACGCCGTTTGCCTTTCAACCCGGTGAAAACCAGGACCCGAGGGACGAGCAGGGCAACGTCATCTATGACAACGGCGTGACATTGATCGAGACGTGGCGAGCGCTTGAGCGGCTGGTGGATGAGGGGCGGGCGCGGTCCATCGGCCTGTCCGATATCACACTGGAGGCGCTGAAGGAGATTGTCGCCGTCGCCCGGATAAAACCTGCGGTGGTGCAGGTGGAGTCCCATCCTTATTTACCGGAGTGGGAACTGCTTGAGTTTTGCAAGGAACACGGGATTATCGTGCTGGCGTTCGCGCCACTGGGGCATGGCATGCAGCCGAATGTGCTGCAGGACCCGGTGATCACCGGCATCGCCCGGCGCCTGCAGAAAACGCCGGCCCAGGTGGCACTGGCCTGGTCGGTACAACGTGGAGTGGCGTTCCTGACCACCTCGGCAACGCCAGGCCATATCCGGGAAAATATCGATATCTCGACCTTGCCGCACAGGGCCATGGTCGAGATTCAACAAGACATCACAACCCGTATACGCTTCAACTCGGTGGTTGAAACCGGCGTCCCCGGGTTCATTCCGCGCAAGCCGTAGTGCCTGACGCCGGGGCGGTCCGTCACAGGGCCGTCCTGTTTGCCAATCCCTTTGAGGTGAAACGATGGATGTATTCCAGACTCTGCGGTGTTTCGTGGCGGTGGCCCAAAGCGGCAGCTTCACCGCGGCGGCCGCGATGTTGGACACCACCACGACCAACGTTTCCAAAGCCGTTTCCAGCCTCGAGGCCAGGCTGCAGGCACGGCTGATCAACCGGACTACCAGACGCCTGGCATTGACCGAAGCCGGTGTGCGCTATTTGCAGCGCTGCGAACGGATTCTGCAGGACATGCGCGAGGCCGACGAAGAGGCGGGCACCGCTCAGGTCATGCCCGCAGGCCGGCTGAAAATCCATGCCATGTCGGCCATTGGCAACCATTACGTGATCGGCGCCATTGCCCGCTACCGGGAAACCTATCCTTCGGTTTTGTTTGACCTGACCGTGACCAATCGGTTACCGGACCTGCTGGAGGAAGGCTATGACATGTCGATCGTGTTGGCGCGGGACCTGCCCGATTCCGGATTTGTCGCCCAGCGGTTGGGCATCACCTACAGCATTCTCTGCGCTTCGCCGGCGTACCTGAGCAAACGCGGGATTCCCGAGACGCCGAGTGAACTCGGCGGCCATGATTGCCTGCGAATCGTTAACACGGTTATGCCGGCCGAGAACTGGGTGTTTGAAGGCCCGCTTGGGGTAGAAACGTTCAGCACTCCCGTGTCTCCCTTTCACGTCAACACGGCTGACGCCATGACATTCGCGATCAAGAACGGGATGGGGATTGGCATTCAACCGATTGCTTCGGCCGTCGAGGGGCTGCGGGCGGGGACTTTGATGCGCGTATTGCCGGGCTATCGGCTTGAAGAGTTGAGCCTGTTTGCGATCTACCCGTCACGCAAGTTCGTGGATGCAAAAATAAAAACCTGGGTGGAATTCCTGAAGCATTCCATTCCGGGGCTGCTGGCGTCCGATGAAAAAATTGTGGGTGCCGCCGAATAACCTTGAAGCTTTGGAAAAGGCTGTACGCATGGAGTGTCGACCCTCCATCGTCCGTACAGTGTTCAACCGTTCGAGCATCCAGTGCCCATGACTTCATATTCAAGGGTGTGGCGTTGGCCTTGAGAGTCTTCATAGGTCATGCGCGCCGGGACCGGTGCGCATTCGCTGGCGATTTCCGATACTTCGATGACGCGCTTGATATCCAGTTTGGTTCCATAGGTATAGGTTTCAACCGGTGATTGGCCGGTGGCGGAGGTTGAGTGGCTGTTGTCTGCAAAGGCCTGGGCCGCGGCGGCGCCAAGCGCGACAAAGAGTGCGATTCTTACCAATTTCATGATGTTCACCTCGTGGTTGAAACGTTGTCCTGCAAGGGGTCTGTTACCTTGTGAGCGGGTTGCTTCTAACTGGGTTTACTCACTTGGGTAGAGCCGATATTAGGCATTTGGCGGGGGCGCAAATATCGGTCGGCGGGATAAACACTGTTGCCGGATTGCTGATGAATCAACATTGCCAGTTATGTCAGGGAGGGAAAGGCGACGGTTATCAAGCGTCACTTAAGTTCAGCCATCCCATCACAGTCGGCACCCTTGGTGAGCTCGGGGCGAAGAGATCGGCCGTCGACGATAACTGGGACAATTGATGTTCATGGTGTCCAACGATTGCAATGCTCATTCGCCTTCGGTTTTCTCGCGCACCGAATTTACCCAGAAGTTTATCGAGAGAGACGAAGTCAATGACCTTACCTGGTGAAACCAGCCTTCAGGTAAAAAAAGCAAATCGCCAGGTTTCAGATGCACTTCAAGAAAATTCACCGGTTTTGCAGCCGGAAACTCCTCAAAGTTCGGATGTGACGGATCGAAGTCGCAGCCTTCCAGACCACCGTGAGGCGAAGTCGACCAACTACCCAATGCAATGCGGTGGTGAGGCGCAGCCAGCAACAGAGTGAAATTCAATCAGCGGAAGAAGTGGTACGGTAAATCGTTGTTGGCGCATTTTTAAATTCCGACTTGGTAAGTATATCTGCTCACTATTGTTATTTTAGTGTGGGCAACAACATACCTATGATGAAGGGGTATGGAATTATCTCGAAAACACGAGATTGACAAAGTGCTGGTAATTCGTTTGCTATCTTGTTGTACATCAGAATCAACCTGTCATGGTTGATGAATGCCTAGGAAAACCATCAATTTTGGAACGAAGTAATTTACTATAGAAATGATAATCGGTACGACGAATACGTGTAAGTCTCCGCTTTGAATATTTCGATTGAAGTTTGTATTTATAAGCAATGCGCATCCCTTTGCAGTGAGACTCAGGAGTAATGCAATTCCGAGTGAAAGAGTTATTAGCGTGATATCATATATATCCAAAACAAACTCTCCGGAATAGAGTTGAGTGTCTATCTTAATATGCAATACCTATTAATAGGTATTGCATATTAAATCAAAGTCTACGATATGTTTTTGCTGTCTTCTGTTCTAAGCACCGACCCGGTCTGCGTTTCCTATTATGACGCCGCTGCCGAAACCCACGCCTGCATTATGCAAAGCCGCGGCTATGCCTGCCGGTCCGGAAATTGCACCAGCCAATGCCCCTGTCCCCACAGAGGCTAAAAAACCACTTTTGTTGAACGTACCCCCGCCAAGGAGACCCCCAACATATCCCGCAGCGTCTGCTACACCGCCGGCTACGGCACCTGCAGGACCGACAGCGCCACTAATAATTTTGGCTTCTTCTAACGTAATTTCGCGCATTTTTATTTCTCTAATAGCTAGTTGGATCGAACGATTAGTTGGCCGAAGTTAGTGTGAGTCTACCTATACAGGTCAGGCGCTGTACGAAAGAATTTTAAGGTGTGTAGATCGTTTGTTAAGTCAGCTTCGTCCTACACATTAAGTAACTTTTCTTTTTTTCAAGAGAGATATTTCCTACAGGATGCTTTCCCTATTTAACTTTTCAGGCTGGAAATTGCATGAGCTCCACATTCTCTATTATTGAATCTGTATTTGCCCGTAGCCTGAAGAACTAAAGTTAGTTGTTTTTTCAAATTATCGCATGCAAAAAAACGCTCGCGTGTACCTCAGAAAACCATACCAGTAGTAGTTTTTGGTTATGACGCCCCGGTAGCGCCCAGCGACTCGGCCACCTCCTTGAACGGCTGCATGCCCAGCCGAAATTAATTTGACTTAAAAGTCAGGATCTTGAAAGATGCCGCCCGACCAGCCGGTTTCCAGGCTCTCGCCGCGCCTATCGCTGTATACAAAAATATATAGCGAATGCCACCCGCCAGAGCTCAAGCAAAACCGGACCCTGGACACCAAAAAAACAAGAGACCCGCACTGGAGTAAACACAATGAAGCTGCAACCCCTGGCCCTGGCCATCACCCTGGGTGGTTTGACCCACCAGGCCATCGCCGCCGGTTTTATCGATGACAGCAAGGCCTCGCTGAGCCTGCGCAATTTCTATTTCAACTCCGACAACCGGGAAAGCCAGGGCAGTGTGGGCAATGCCGCCTACGCCAGCCAGGCCAAGGAGTGGGGGCAGGGGCTGCAACTCAACGTGATCTCCGGATTTACCCAGGGCACCGTCGGCTTCGGTCTGGATGCCATCGCCATGACGGGGCTGAAGCTGGACAGCGGCGGTCGTGCGGGCAAGGCCGGCATCGACCGTACGCCGGGGGCGCTGTTTCCCACGGACAGCGACGGCCATGCGGTCGATGAATATTCGAAGGGTGGTGTGACCGGCAAGGTACGGATCTCCAAGACCGAGGCGCGGCTGGGCACCCTGCAACCCAGGCTGCCAGTGATCAACTTCAACGACGGTCGCCTGCTGCCGCAAACCTTCGAAGGCGGGCAGATCACCTCCAGCGAGATCGACGGCCTGACCCTCACCGCCGGCCAACTGCAAAGCACCAAGACCCGCAGCTCCACCGACGATATCGATCTGCGCATCGGCGGCGCGACGCGTCCCGCCGGTACCCCGGCCAGCACCGCGCTGGCCGATTCGGACAGCTTCGTCTTCGCCGGCGGCGACTACAAAATCACCAAGGACCTGACCGCCCAGTACTACTACGGCAGTCTCGAAGATTTCTACAAGCAGCACTTCCTCGGCCTGATCCACACCCTGGCCATCGGCCCCGGCGCGCTGAAGACTGACCTGCGCTATTTCAACAGCAGCGCCGATGGCAAGAACGGCAACGCCGCCGGACGTGCCCAAGGCTACAAAAGCAGCGGTTTCTGGCGAGCGGGCGACACACACGCCGGTGAGGTGGACAACAACACCTGGAGCGCCCTGTTTACCTACAGCCTGAGTGGTCATGCCTTCAGCGCGGGCTATCAGCAAGTCTCCGGTGACAGCGCGTTCCCGTTCGTCAACCAGGGTGATGGCG
The DNA here is from genome assembly GCF_000282395.1 of Pseudomonas sp. GM55. Lineage (NCBI taxonomy): Bacteria > Pseudomonadati > Pseudomonadota > Gammaproteobacteria > Pseudomonadales > Pseudomonadaceae > Pseudomonas > Pseudomonas sp. GM55. The sequence goes on from NZ_AKJJ01000064.1 coordinate 27,582, forward strand.
CCACCGCTTACCTGATCACCGACCGGCAGATCGGCAAGTTCCTCAGTGCCGGCGAGCGCACCTGGCTGGCCGAGTACGGGTATGACTTCGTTGTGCTTGGCGTGCCGGGGCTCAAGACCGTGGTCACTTATCTCAGCGGCGACAACATCGATTCCGCCGCCGGTGATCGCAAAGAGTGGGAGCGCGACCTGCGCATCGACTACGCACTGCAAAGCGGTCCACTCAAGGGGGTGGGCATTTCCTGGCGTAACGCCAGCTTGCGTGGCAATGCCAGTAGCGACCTGGATGAAAACCGCCTGATCCTCAGCTACAGCCTGCCGTTGCTTTAAGCACGGCGGACCGGTCCTTGGCTGCCATTGCGCGGCCAGGGTCCCCGGTGATTGGTCAACCAAGACAGGAGCATCGCCATGCGTTCCATTTTTTCGACTGTGCAAAGCCTTGTTCGCCCCAGCGCAAAACCCCTGTTGTTGCCAAGCTCAGCCATCGAAGTGGCCGGGCAGGCGCTGGAGGTGGTCGGGCAGGTGCAGAACCCGCTGTGCTTGAGCGTGGCCGACCTGCAAGCCATGCCAGGTTATGACTGGGTGAGACTGACCAGCAATACCTGCGAGGGCAATGCGCAAAAAGCACAGAAAAAGGGTTATCGCGGGGTGCTGCTGCGGGAAATTGTCCTCAAGGCCGGGCTGAAGAGCGACGACCCCAAAGGCTGGAAACGCGCCTATGTGGTGGCGCGGGCCAGTGACGGCTATGTCGCGTTGTTCAGTTGGAACGAACTGATCAATACCGACGTGGGCGATGCGGTGCTGGTGGTGTACCGACAACATTCGCACGGGCAGACGGAGCTCGGCGAACACCTTTCATTGGTATCGGGAAGCGATCGTCATTCCGGGGCTCGTCAGGTGAAGTGGTTGCGCAACATTGAGCTGTGCAGCATCTTTGGTTGACTCATCCACCACGTCGTACCGAGGAAAATGCCAATGCCAGTCCTCCATTCGCTTGGTCATGATCGACATCCTTCGGTCGAGCAGGTGCTGGCCGGTGAACAGTGGCCACCCGAATTCGAAGTGGCCCTGAGGGATTTGCTGGAGCAAATGGCCAACGCCGGGCATGACGTCACCCTGCATAACCTCGGCCGGTTCCTCGGCGACTTTGTGCCGCGATACACCCTGGACCGTGCCGAGGAATGGCAGGAATGGGCGACCCGACGCTGGTTCGCGCAGACCAAGCCGGCGCTGGTGGACAAACTGGCGGATGTCTTTATCGGCAGCCAGTGACACCGCTGGCACTCACTTGTACTCATCATGCCGACGCCACCAGGGCCCCGTTTCATTGCGCCCCTTGGGTGCGCGGTCGAGCCATTGGTACATGCCCCACAATCCGTCCAGGCCCCGCGCGTAGGTGGAATAGGTGTGATAAATCTCGCCGTCTTCCAGCACGAACGTACTCAGCCCTGGCCTGTCGCGGGTGTAGGTCGGCGCGTCGGTGCCACAGGTCGCGGCGAACTGTTTCACCGGTTCCGGTATTTCACTGGCGTCCATGGCATGGCCGCCTCGCTGGTAGTTGTATTCGACCAAGCCTTCACGCTGCTGCGCTTCGGTGAAGTAGACGTTGAAGTCGGCGGTGAAGTCGCTGTCGGCGGCCGAGGCCCAGGGGAAAGTCCAGCCCATTCGGCGCTTGTAGGCCTGCAGTTTCGCCAACGGCGCGCGGGAGATCGCCATCAGGGTCACGTCGTGGTTAGCCAGGTGGATGACGATGGGGTCGAAGCCATCGGCGATGGCGGAGCAGGAAGGACAGCCGGCCGTGTAGTCGGGGCCGAACATGAAGTGGTAGACCAGCAGTTGCGAGCGCCCTTGAAAAAGCTCGGCCAGGGTTGCGCTGCCGCTGTCGGTATCGAAGCGGTACGCCTTGTCGAGGCGAACCCATGGCAATGCCTGGCGTTGCCTGGCCACTTCATCGCTGCGTCGGGTCAGGGCCTTTTCCGCTTCAAGCAATTGCAAGCGTGCTGCCAGCCATTGTTCCCGGCTCGCGGTTTTGTGCGTGTTCATCGTTGTACGCTCCTGGTGAAAGGTCGTGATTTAGACTAAACCCGGGTATCGAACGGCGGGAGTGACAAGCGTGGCGGGATTTCGATGGACTCGATGATCGCGGCGGCCGCCCAGGCGTTAGCGGCGGGGAACCCGCTGGGCGCACTGGACCGCGTGGCCTTGCGCGACGATGCGCCAGCGCTGGCCCTGCGCGGTATCGCCATGGCGCAACTGGGCGATCTAGTGCGGGCCAGGGCGCTGGTCAAGCGTGCGCAACAGGCCTTTGCGCCCAGGGAAGTGCTGGCCCGGGCGCGATGCGTGGTGGCCGAGGCCGAAATCGCCCTGGCCTCGCGGGAACTCGGGTGGCCGGTCAAGGCGCTCGAAACGGCGCGGGTCACCCTTGACCAGCACGGTGACCGGGTCAATGCCGCCCATGCGCGTTATCTGCAAATCCGCCGTCTGCTGTTGATCGGTCAGCTCGATGAGGCGCAGCAGTTATTGGCCGAACTCGATCCCGGCCCCTTGCCGCCGACGTTGCGGGCAACCCATGAACTGGTGCTGGCGGGAATCGCCATTCGACGCCTGCAATCGAACGAGGCACGGGAGGCGTTGACGAGGGCCGGGCAGGCTGCCAGTCAAACCGGGATTGCCGCGCTGATGGCGGAGGTGGAGCAGGCTGCGCGTTTGCTCGATGCCCCGGCGGCACGCCTGATTGCCCAGGGTGAAGCACGACCGTTGTTGCTCGATGAAGTTGAAGCCTTGCTTTGTTCAACGTCACTGGTGGTGGATGCCTGCCGGTATGCTGTGCGCGGCTGTGGCATGTCGGTATCGCTCGCGACGCGGCCGATCCTGTTCATGCTTGTCCGCGTATTGGCCGAAGCGTGGCCCGCCGACGTTGCGCGGGAAACGCTGATCGCCCGGGCGTTCCGTTTGAAGCTCTCGGATGAATCCCATCGCGCCCGGCTTCGCGTGGAAATCGGCAGGCTGCGCAAAGCACTCAAGCCCTTGGCCGGCGTCATCGCGACGGCGCGCGGTTTTGCCCTGCAATCGCCGGTGTGTACGGACGTGGTGACACTGGCGCAACCGGTCGAGGAAAAATTTGCCGCGGTATGTGCCTGCCTCGCCGATGGCGAGTCGTGGTCGAGTTCCGCCCTGGCATTGGCGCTGGGTACCAGCCAGCGCACGGTGCAACGGGCGCTCGATACGCTGGCGGCACAGGGCAAGGTGCAGTGGTTTGGCCGTGGTCGCGCGCGGCGCTGGATGACACCGCCCGTGCCGGGATTCGCGACGACCTTGTTACTCCCGGCGCCGCTGCCCGGTGGCTAGGATGAACGCCACCAACCCCCATCGAGGAATGCCAGATGAAACACGCAACTGCTGAAATCATTCGTGAGTATGGCCCGTTTGCCGATGTCGACCATGTGTGTGGCGTCACCTGGGACGGCGAAAAGGTCTGGTTCGCGAGCAACAGCAAAATCAACGCCCTGGACCCGGAAAGCGGCCAGGTGCTGAGCACGATCGATGTCGCGGCCCATGCCGGCACCGCGTTCGATGGTGAGCATCTGTTCCAGATCGCCGAAGACCGCATCCACAAAATCGACCCGCGCACCGGCCGCATCCTCTCGACGATTCCTGCCCCTGGCGCAGGCACCGATTCGGGGCTGACCTGGGCCGAAGGGACGTTGTGGGTGGGCCAGTACCGCGAACGCAGGATTCACCAGATCGACCCCGAGAACGGCAAGATCCTGCGCACCATCGAATCCAACCGTTTCGTCACCGGCGTGACCTGGGTGGACGGCGCGCTGTGGCACGGTACCTGGGAGGGCGATGAAAGCGAGTTACGCCGGATCGATCCGCAATCGGGCGAAGTGCTGCAGAGCCTGAAAATGCCCGAAGGCATGGGCGTGTCGGGGCTTGAGTCCGATGGTGGCGAGCGGTTGTTCTGCGGCGGTGGGGATAGCGGCAAGGTGAGAGTGGTGCGTCGGCCTGAATGAGGCACGGATTGCCAGGTACAGTCTGAGGGATCAATTGTCTGCAGTTTGCTTTCGTCACCACCATTCGGTGCCGTCCCGCAACATTGCATTCAGCCTGACACGCCGCCATCGCGGGCAAGCCCGCTCCCACAGGTATTTTTGGCGGCCGCAGGATTCACGTTCACCGGAGATCAAACTGTGGGAGCGGGCTTGGTCCGGGCGGCGATCCGACGATGGCGGTGTGTCAGGCGCTATAAATCTGGCTGTGCCGGCCACATCGCAGGTATCTGCGCATTGATAGTATTTTTCCGTCCTGCGCTGTTTTCTGCTGGTCGAAATCGGTCTAAAAGCCCAGTTGGCAATCGCGCCTGTTTTGCTATCCTCAGAACTGTAGGTGAAGACGCAGACTGATGCGCAAAAGGATAGCAAGGAGACGTGGGGCGCGTTCCGAAGGGTACACGGTTAGAAAGATCTCCGCGCTGGGATCCAGCCCTTATGCCGTGTGAAGCAGAAGAGTTCCATTACAGTTTCATGACTCTTTTGTGGGAGGCCTGATAAACCTTGTAAGCCGGAGACCAGCACCGGCCACCTACTTATACTCACCCGCGAAGCCCGCCCAGTGCGGGCTTTTTAATGCCCGCACGGTGGGTCTGGCCAGTGTCTCAAGGCGCGCCAAACAGCATCGTCCAGTAAACACCGTTGTCGCTGCGCGCGTTGGCGGCGTAAGCGGCACCGACCTGGGTGAACATCGGGTTCATCAGGTTGGCGCAGTGCCCGGGGCTGGCGAGCCAGCCGGCCATGGCCTTACTCGGTGAACCTTGCCCGGCGGCGATGTTTTCACCGATCTGCCGGCCTCGGTAACCGGCGGCCTTGGCACGGTCGTAGGGCATGTCGCCGTCGGGGTCCTGGTGGGCGAAATAGTTGCCGTAGGCCATGGCCTTGCTATGGCCCTGGGCGGCGGCGCCGAGGGCGGCGTTCCAGGACAGCGGCCGCGCGGCGGCGAAGCGTTGGCGACCACACAGGCGCGGCCTGGCCCGGGCCGCGTTGACCTGCGCCAGCAACGCCTGGGCGGCGCTGCGTGGATCGCCGGTTTGCCCGTCGAGCACCGGGCGCGCCAGTACCACTTGCCACTCACTGCCGGCGCGGCTGACGCCGATGTCGGCGTATTGGTTGTCGAGCAGTGCTGCGCAATGTTCGTCCTGGAACAAATCGAACGCCTCATCGGCGTCCCGTGCACCTACCACGCGGATCGACCGCACCATGGTTGCCTGGTAGCCGGAAGCCTTTAACCGGTCCCTCAGCCCACCGCCATAGCCAACGGGCAAGGCCAGGTTCGACTTGAGCTTCAGAGGGGATAAACGTTGCGTCGGTCGCCGGTCGCAGCGTTGTGGATGGGCGCGATAGTCGTTGATGGCATCGACCAGTTGCCGCTGCCCATCGGCATGGGCGGGGCTGGAAAAAACGGGGAGCAGGGAAAACAGGCACAGTGAAGAAAAGCGCAAGGCAACGACGGTTTGGCGCATGGACGGACAACTCTGATGAGATGACAACGAAGAAAGTGGGGAAAAACGCTGGGCTATGACTGGTGCCTTGAAACAAGGTTCACGCTGCAGACCTGTCTATTTTCGGGCGAAGCCATGAGTCCGACGAAGGGGGGCGGCGGGGCTGTATGATGAGATTTTTTCGCGCCCGACAAGGATCAATCCATGGGTTTGAGCAAACGCGATCAGGCGCATATCGAACGGCGTCTGGTCACCACCCTGACCGAAGCGTGCGAGACGGCCAAAGCGGAAATCGTCGGGTTTCAGTGGTTGACCCATATCGTCGACTACGCCCGGTTCCCGGCCAGCCTTAAGGTGGTTTGGGTCTTCGATACCCAGGCCAACAGGGAGCGGGCGCTAGCCAAGGGGCAGGGCGAGCGCATGGTCGAATTTACCGCTATGGCCTTGGGGGAGGCGCAGGTTCAGCTCAGCCCGGTGGCGGCCCATGTGCTGTTCGACTCTGAAGAAGCCTGCCAGCGGGACAACGCCGGAAACTGGCAGCAACGGCTGTCGCGCAAGCGCTAAGCCGGTTGATCGGTATTGACTGAAGCAGCCTCTGTCGCGGTGTCCGGGGTTTCGCTCGGTCGCAGCCTGAAGCGACAGACATGCCCGCCACGCACCATGCACTCGCTGTGCTCGACTTCACCGCCGCCCAACGCGCCAATCAAGGCCAGGTCCAGTTCGCAGACCACCGGGTGCTCGGCGGCCAGTCGATGAAACACGCAGTTATGCGCAACGATTTCCGGGGTGCCGGACGAGCGAAAAAACACTTCGGCTTCGTAGCCCGCCTGGTTCATGTGCTGCACGATCCTGGCTTCATCCACGACCTGTTGTTCACGCTCCAGAGCCAACTTGCGCCCCATGTTGCGCATCAGCGTGGCCAGGGCCTCAGGCCCGATGATGCCCGCCACTTCATCGATCAATACACTGGCCAGTAGCTGATAGTGGCGAGGGAACTGCTCCCGCGCGTGGTCGGTGAGCCGATACAGCTGCTCGGGGCGACGACCCGTCGGCCGGGTGTCGCCGCGCAGCACCAGGCCGTCACGCTCCAGCGCCGCCAGATGTTGGCGGATCGCCGTGCGCGTGACGGCCAGATGTTCAGCCAGCTCGTCAATGCTCATGCCGCCCGCATGGTGCAGCAGCGCATTGAGCAGGTCTTGCTGTGTTCGGCCCAGTCCTTCCAGCATGGGATGCCCTCGCGCGATATCAGAACTTGTCCGGGAATTGCTTGACCAGCGCGCCGGTCAACGCGTCGGCCAAGGCCAGGATGTGCGTACGCATCATCGCCCAGGTATGGGCCTCGCCGGCGTAATCGTGCGCGGCAAATTCATCGATCTGGGCAATGTGGTGACCGCCATGGGCCGACAACATATTGACCAGTGTGGCTTCAGGCAAATTGGGGTTGGCGCTGGCCAGGAACGCCGCAATCGCCTTGGCATTGCTGGTCAACTCGGTGACGGCGGCCTGCTTGCCCTTGGCGTCTTTGGCCACCGTGGCATCGCTGTAGTGTTTCACTGCCCCCCAATGGCCGGCAAGCAGCTTGAGCAATTGATCCGCCGCCGGTTGGCCGTAGAGCGGGGCGATGCTATTGGCGATTTTGGTGGCGTTGTCGACCACCTGGTCCGCCGCCACTTTGGCTTGCTTGTGGTCGGCGGATTGATTGGCCAACGCGTAGTTTCTGATCCAGAAAATGTGTTCAACCCAAAGGTCACGCTCGGCCAGGCGCGTGGTCAGCGCGGGGCTGTCGGCAGCAGCGGGTGAGGCGGTGGGCGTCTGGCTCCAGACCGGTTGCGCACACAAAGCCAGCAGGAGCAAAGCCAGGGTTTTGATATTCATGATGGCACCCTCTGAGAATGGGAACATTCGACAATATCAATATAGACATAAAAATATGTTTTTATTGGGCGCTGGCGAATTCTCGGATTAACGGTCATGGCCGGTCGCTGGACTCAATCAGGGGGGAACAGGCGGATGACGGCCATTCAAATCTGATCTATACCCCCCCATCCCTCCTGTACTGCGCGCCGAATGCCCTCCAGCAACATCGCAAACGCCGGGTTGTCGTTGTTCTCGCGCCAGATCAGGTGCAACTCACTCTGCACGCCTTCGCCCAGATCGATATCGCGAAACACCACGTTCCTGAACACCACGCTGGTCGCGCAACGCGGCACCAGGGCCAGGCCCATGGCGGCGTTGACCAGCGCCAGAATGGTCAGGGACGAGCCCAGCCATTGCACGTAATCCGGGGCGACGCGGGCCGAGCGCAGCATGCCGGTCAGCAGTTCGTTGAACGGCGGGTAGGCGGCGTGGGAGTACATCAGGAACGGCTGACCATCGAGGTCCTGGACCGATACCGTTGCGGCACCGGCCAGGCGATGCGTGCTGGGCACCGCAAGCACGAACGGCTCGCGCACCAGGCATTCGGTGGAGTAGCCCGGCTCCAGCAGCGGCGCACGGGCGATGCCGAGATCGATGCGGCGGGCGCGCAGGGCCTCGTGCTGCTGGTAGGTGTTCATCTCCGACAGGTCGATTTTGACGTGGGGCTGCTTGAGTCGCGCTTCGGCAATGACCTTGGGCAGGAACTCGTAAACCGCGCTACCGACGAAGCTGATATTGACCGAACCGATGTCGCCCTCGGCGAATCGCCGGGCTGTCACTGCCGCTTGCTGGGCGCGCTCCAGCAGGTTCTGGGCTTCGATGAAGAAAGCCCGACCGGCGGCGGTGAGCGCGACACTGCGGGTGCTGCGGGTGAACAACTCGACGCCCAGGTGGTGTTCCAGCAATTGAATCTGCCGGCTGAGGGGCGGCTGGGTCATGTTCAGCCGTTCGGCGGCACGGCGGAAATTCAGTTCCGTGGCCACAGTGGTGAAGCAGCGCAGTTGAGTCAGTTCGAACATTGATCTAATCCAGGTATCAATCGAATGCCAAGTTAGATTAGACGGGATCAATGTGCGCGTCCATCATCGGACCAGGCCTAAAAATCATCCCTAAAAAAACAATGATCGGGAGTCGCCCCTTGAATACCCTGCAGAGTCCACCCGACCCGAATGTGCTCGCCCGTGCTGCCGCCAAGGTCAAGCGCCACGTCCTGCCGCTGTTCGTGATCATGTTCATCGTCAACTACATCGACCGGGTCAATATCGGCTTCGTGCGCAGCCACATGGAAACCGACCTGGGCATAGGCGCTGCCGCTTATGGCCTGGGTTCCGGGCTGTTCTTCGTTGGCTACGCGATTTTCGAAGTGCCATCCAACATGCTGCTGCAACGCTACGGCGCCCGCGCCTGGCTGACGCGCATCATGTTCACCTGGGGCGCTGCCGCCATGGCGATGGCCTTTGTCCGGGGCGAAACCAGTTTTTATGTACTGCGTTTCATCCTCGGCGCTGCCGAAGCGGGTTTCTTTCCCGGCATCATTTACTACTTCACCCAATGGCTGCCATCGTCCGAGCGCGGCAAGGCCATGGCCATTTTCCTCAGCGGCTCGGCCATCGCTTCGGTGATTTCGGGGCCGGTGTCCGGTGCGCTGCTGCACATCAATGGTTTGAGCCTGCACGGCTGGCAGTGGATGTTTCTGATTGAAGGCTTCGCTTCGATCGTGCTTTGCGGTTTCGTCTGGTTCTGGCTGCAATCCCATCCGCGGGAAGCGAAGTGGCTGAGCGATGAAGAAAAAGCCGCACTGAGCGCGGCCATCGACCTGGAACAGCAGGCTCGTGACGCCACCCGGACGGTCAAGCCATCGATGTTCAAGTTGCTGGCCGACAAACAGATCGCGCTGTTCTGCTTCATCTACTTCTCCATCGCCCTGACCATCTACGGTGCCACGTTCTGGCTGCCGAGCATGATCAAGAAGATGGGCAACCTCGGCGATTTCCAGGTCGGCCTGTTCAACTCGATTCCATGGATCATCTCCATCGTCGCGATGTACGGCTTCGCCGCCTTGGCCAGCAAATGGAAGTTCCAGCAGGCCTGGGTCGCAGTGACCCTGGTGATCGCCTCGTTCGGCATGTTCATGTCCACCACCGGCGGCCCGGTCTTCGCCTTCGTTGCCATCTGCTTTGCCGCTATCGGCTTCAAGGCGGCCTCGGCGTTGTTCTGGCCGATTCCCCAAGGCTATCTGGATGCACGCATCGCCGCGGCGGTGATCGCCCTGATCAACTCCATCGGCAACCTCGGCGGTTTTGTTGCCCCGACCGCGTTTGGCTTCCTGGAGCAAACCACCGGTTCCATCGAGGGCGGACTGTACGGCTTGGCCGCCACTTCGCTGGTGGCCGCCGTGGTGATCTTCTTTGCCCGCACCGCGCCGCGTGGCAACGCACTGCATTCGCCGGTGGAAGGTGCTGACGTAAAAAAGCCAATCAGTCATCCAGCCCTGAAATCTGATCCAACGGGAGCCGCCTCTTGAAAATCACACGAGTCACCGTCACCCCCATCGCCTTCCGCGATCCGCCATTGCTCAATGCCAGCGGCATTCACGAACCCTTCGCGCTGCGTTCGATCATCGAGATCGAGAGTGACAATGGCTACATCGGCCTGGGTGAAAGTTATGGCGACGCTCCGGCACTGGCGATCCAGCAACAACTGCAATCCCAACTGATCGGCCTTGACCCGTTCAACCTGAATCAGTTGCGCGCCATCGTCCAGGCCACGGTGGCGGCGAATAAACCGGCGAGCATTGCCGGTGCCGAACTGGCGCCGGGTTCTCATGCCAGCAAAGCCGTCAGCAATGCCTATTCGGCGTTCGAAGTGGCATTCCTGGATCTGCAGGCGCACTCGTTGAATGTGCCTCTGGTGGACTTGCTGGGCGGGGCCGTCCGCGAGGAGATCCCGTTCAGCGCCTACTTGTTCTTCAAGTACGCGCAACACGTCGATTCACCCTACAAGCCCGACAACTGGGGCGAGGCCCTGAACGAAGAGCAGATCGTTGCCCAGGCGCGGCGCATGATCGAGGCCTACGGCTTCAAGAGCATCAAGCTCAAGGCCGGCACGCTGGCGCCGGAACACGAGGTGTCGTGCATCAAAGCGCTGAAAAAGGCCTTCCCCGGTTACCCGTTGCGCATCGATCCGAACGGCAACTGGTCGCTGGAGACCTCGATCCGCATGGCCGAATTGCTCGGTGATGACCTGCAGTATTACGAAGATCCGACGCCGGGCCTGGAGGGCATGGCCGAACTGCACAAGCGCACCGGTTTGCCCCTGGCGACCAATATGGTGGTCACGGATTTCGACGAGTTCCGCCGCAGCGTGGCGCAGAACAGCGTGCAGATTGTCCTCGCCGACCACCATTATTGGGGTGGCCTGCGTGACACCCAGGCGTTGGCGAAAATGTGCGAAACCTTTGGTCTTGGCGTGTCGATGCATTCCAATTCGCATTTGGGCATCAGCCTGATGGCCATGGCGCATGTCGCCGCTGCGGTGCCGAACCTGGATTACGCATGCGACACCCATTACCCCTGGCAGGAGCCGGATGAAGAGGTGATCAAGGGGGGCAAGCTGCCGATTGTCGAGGGTTGCGTGAAAATCACCCGCGCCCCGGGCCTGGGTCTGGAACTGGACCACGACCAGTTGGGCAAGCTGCATGACCAATACCTGACGTGCGGCATTCGCCAACGTGATGACGTGAAGCAGATGCAGCGATACAAACCGGAGTGGAAGGCGGTCAAACCGCGTTTTTGATTGCGTGTAGTGTCCTTGGGTCCGGGCAAGCGTGGTCGCGTTTGCCTGGACCGTTTTTTTTCCAACCAGAACTTCCCGCTGGCTACAAGCCATCCCCCAGCGCCTTGAGGTACTCAGGGCTTTCGCTGATCGAGTTATGTCCCGTCCCTGGTATCACCTGCAGCGATGCCACGCCTTTGGCGAAGTGTGTATACAAACGCTCGGTGCTTGAGCGCGGAATCACCTCGTCATGCTCGGCGGCTATCAACACCGTCGGCACCGTAATGCGGGCGGCGTACTGCCAGGACTGGTATTTGTCCTTCAACAGCCAGCGCACCGGAAACCAGCGGAACCGACGGGCGGCGAGCCCTTCGAGGCTGTTGTAGGGCGTGATCAGCACCAGCCGTGCCACCGGGCGCTGGCTAGCAAGGCGCACGGCGACCCCGGAACCCAGGCTGCGTCCGACCACCGCCACATGCGGATGGGTGGCATGCACCTGGTCGAACAAGGTGAGGGCGTCACGGGCGAAGGCCTCTTCGGAAGGCGAGCCGGTACTCCCGCCGTAGCCACGGTAATGCAGCAGATACAGCGCATGCTCAGGGAACGCTTGCGTGAACTCGGGCAAGTTGCGCGAGACGTCTTCGGCATTGCCGCCGAAATAAATCAGCGCGTCGGGACCTTCGTGAGGACGGATGGTGACCAGCACCCGTGCGTCGGCGACCGGCAGTGTGAGCAGGGTAGCGGCTGTGCCGACGGTGCGCGGTTGCGGGTAATAAATCAGCGCCCGCTGAAACACGAACAGCGCCACGCACAGCGCCAGGTACAGTGCAGCGATGATGACAACGAGTAACACCAGGGTACGCGACATTCGGCTAACGTTAGTGGGCGGCATTGACTGCTCGGGGTTCGAAAGTGGCTGGCGCCGCAAGGCTTTCTGAGTGTAGTCAATCGGCCCTTGGCGCGGGTTATCCGGGTTGTCGGTGCAACAGGTCCGATCCGGGCGACTGGTGAGAAACGTTTTATGAGCCATCCTGTGGGTTACACCCGTAGAGAAATACTCACGCTGGCTGCCGGTGCTTCGGTGGTCTTCACGTTCGGTCCGGCGGGTGCTCAACCCGTGCCGTCGACGGGAACAGGAGGCGAGACCATGCAGACCCGTGCCATTCCTTCCAGCAACGAGTCCTTGCCGATCGTAGGGTTGGGCACTTATCGCGGATTCGATGTCGAGCCTTCGCAACCGTCTTACAAAGACTTGCCCGCAGTGCTGGACGCGTTGTTCGACAAGGGTGGCAAGCTGATCGACAGCTCGCCGATGTACGGTCGTGCCGAACAGACCGTCGGCGAACTGCTGTCGATCCATGAGCCGCGCTCGCCGGCGTTCCTGGCCACCAAGGTGTGGACCCGGGGACGCGAAGAAGGCATCGCGCAGATGGAACAATCCTTTGCCCTGTTGCAGACCGACCGGATCGACCTGATGCAGATCCACAACCTGCTGGACTGGCAGATTCACCTGCCGACCCTGCGCCACTGGAAAGAAACAGGGCGCATTCGCTACATCGGCATCACCCATTACACGGCGGCGGCCTATGAAGAAGTGGAGGCGGTACTCAGGGCCGAACCACTGGATTTCTTGCAGATCAACTACGCCCTGGATGATCGCGGTGCCGAGAAACGCCTGCTGCCGTTGTGCCGTGAGCTGGGCGTGGCGGTGATCTGCAATCGGCCGTTCGGCGGTGGCGGCTTGCTGGCCAGGCTCAAGGACAAGCCGCTGCCAGGCTGGGCGGCGCAAGTCGGGGTCAAGAGCTGGCCGCAACTGGCGCTGAAGTTCCTGCTGTCGCATTCGGCGGTGACGTGTGTGATTCCGGGCACCGGCAACCCGCGCTACATGGCGGAAAATGCCCGGGCCGGTTTCGGCCCGATGCTGACCGATGCCCAGCGTCAGCAACTGATTGCGCTGGTGGGGTAGGCGGGCCGGCGAGTCCCGGAACCTCTCCTATACTGTTTCGCGTCCATGCCGTTGAAAGCGCATTCGTTGTCCTCACGGCGTCCCTGTCCATCACTGCAAGGAGATCGAACATGTCTATCCGCATTGGCGATGAAGCACCGGATTTCACCGCCGAAACCACCGAAGGCACCCTCAACTTTCACCAATGGATCGGCGACGGGTGGGCCATCCTGTTTTCCCACCCCAAGGATTTCACCCCGGTGTGCACCACTGAACTGGGATACCTGGCCAAACTCAAGCCGGAATTCGACAAGCGCAACACCAAGGTTCTCGGTCTCAGCGTCGACCCGGTCAGTGACCACCACCGCTGGGTCGGTGACATCGCCGAAACCCAGGGCAGTGCGGTCAACTATCCGCTGATCGGCGACGAAAATCTGGTGGTGGCCAAGCTCTACGACATGATCCACCCCAATGCCAGCGGCGGCGCGCGCACGGCGGTGGACAACGCCACGGTGCGTTCGGTGTTCATCGTCGGCCCGGACAAGAAGGTCAAGGCCATGCTGGTCTATCCGATGAGCGCCGGGCGCAATTTCGATGAAGTGCTGCGCCTGCTCGATTCCCTGCAACTGAATGCCAAGCACACCGTCGCCACGCCAGTGAACTGGCGGCCGGGTGAAGACGTGATCATCCCGACCTCGGTGTCTGACGAAGACGCGAAGAAGAAATACCCGGATGGCTTCAAGACCCTGAAGCCGTATCTGCGGACCGTGGCGCAACCGAAGTAACTGCGGCTGCCTTCAAACCGCTATCGCGGGCAAGCCCGCTCCCACAGGGGCTGAGTTGAAGCACATGTCTGTGAACGACTCAGGTCCTTGTGGGAGCGGGCTTGCCCGCGATGGGGCCGGCCCTACTGGCCGAGTACTTCAGGTCAAACCAGATACTTGCGAAACCACCCCAACGTCCGCTCCCACGCCAGTTTCGCCGCCGCCTCGTCGAAGCGCGGCGTGGAGTCGTTGTGGAAACCATGATTGCAGCCCGGATAAATGTAGGCCTCATAGGTCTTGCCCCCGGCCTTCAACGCTTTCTCAAAGGCCGGCCAGCCTTCGTTGATCCGCGTATCCAGCTCGCCGTAATGCAGCATCAGCGGGGCCTTGATACGGGGTACGTCCTCGGTCGCTGGCTGACGTCCATAAAACGACACGGCGGCCCCCAGTTCCGGATAGGCCACGGCAGCGGCGTTGGTCACGCCACCGCCGTAGCAGAATCCGGTGATGCCGACTTTTCCGTTGGCGGCAGGGTGTTTCATCATCCATTCGACAGCGGCGAAAAAGTCGTTCATCAGCTTTTCCGGGTCGACCGTGGCCTGAAGCTCGCGGCCCTTTTCGTCATTGCCCGGATAACCACCGACCGAACTCAGACCGTCCGGGGCAAAGGCGATGAAACCGGCCTTGGCCAGCCGCCGGGCCACATCTTCGATGTACGGGTTGAGCCCGCGGTTTTCATGCACGACCACCACTGCCGGCACTTTGCCGGTGGCCTTGGCCGGACGCACCAGATAACCGCGAACCTGGCCGTGGCCCTTGGGCGACGGGTAGGTGATGTACTCGGCAACAATCTCCGGATCGGTGAACGAGACCTGTTCGGCCAGCGCATAGTTGGGGCTCAGCGCGGCGAGCAGGGCTCCAGCTGTCAAACCTGCGAAGGTAAATAACGCCGCGCGATCGAGAAACTCCCGACGGTTGATCTTGCCGTGGGCGTAGTAGTCGTAGAGTTCCAGCAGTTCCGGGGCAAAGTCTTTGGCAGTGAGGCGGGTCATCGGCGGAGTTCCTCTCGGCTGGTTCAACGCAGACCCTGTGGGAGCGGGCTTGCCCGCGATGGCGGTGGGTCAGTCGCCATCGATGTTGATTGTGATGGCCTCATCGCGGGCAAGCCCGCTCCCACAGGTGGCGGGGTGATGCCAGAATTTTATTTCAGGCACTGCGCCCCGGCCTTCGCTATTTGCGCATCCTGCTCGGGCTTGACCCCGGACACCCCGACAGCGCCAATCACCTGGCCATCGAAAACAATCGGTACGCCACCCTCCAGCGAGGTCAGCAAGGGTGCTGACAGAAAAGCGTAGCGCCCACCGTTGATCATGTCCTCATAGCTTTTCGAATCACGTCGCCCGAGGGCTGAGGTGCGGGCCTTTTCGGTAGCGATATAGGCGCTGCCCGGCGCGCAGCCGTCGAGGCGTTCGAGGGCCAGCGGGTGGCCGCCGTCATCGACTACCACGATGGTCACGGCCCATTGATTGGCCTGTGCTTCGGCGCGGGCGGCTTTGATGATCTGGCTGACTTCGGTCTGGCTCAGGACGGCTTTGCGGTTCATGGGCATCTCCGGGGTTCGGTTAAGGCAGGGCGGCTTCGACCAGTTCGATCCAGTGCCGCACCGGGGTTCGGCCCGCGCCATCGAGGTGCGACTGGCAGCCGATGTTGGCCGTGACAATGACCTCGGGATGGCCGCTTTCCAGGGCGTTGAGCTTGTTGTCGCGCAGTTGTCGTGACAGTTCGGGCTGGGTCAGCGAGTAGGTGCCCGCCGAACCGCAGCACAGGTGCCCGTCGGGAACGGACGTCAGGTTGAAACCGAACCCGGTCAGCAACGCTTCCACGGCGCCGCCGAGTTTCTGCCCGTGCTGCAAGGTGCAGGGGCAATGGAACGCCAGGCGCTGCGAGGCGTGGATGCCGAGCTTTTCCAGCGGTTCGTCGCGCAACACTTCCACCAGGTCCCGGGCCAGCGCACTGACCTTTTTCGCCTTGGCGGCATAGGCCGGGTCGCTGGCGAGCAGGTGGCCGTAATCCTTGATGAAGGCGCCGCAACCGCTGGCCGTCTGCACAATCGCTTCGGCACCTTTTTCGATGCTCGGCCACCACGCGTCGATGTTGCGCCGGGCGCGGTCGAGGCCGGCGGCCTGGGCGTCCAAGTGATAGTCCACGGCACCGCAGCAACCGGCTTCGCGGGTCGCGATGACGCTGATCCCCAAGCGGTCCAGCACCCGCGCCGCCGCGGCATTGGTGTTGGGTGAGAGGCTGGGCTGTACGCATCCTTCGAGCATCAGCACCTGACGCTCACGGACGGTCATGGGCCGTGGCTTGGCCGGGTAGATTCTGCGCGGCAACTTGCTTTGCAGCGGGCCGGGCAGCAGCGCACGGAACACCTGACCGCCATTGACCAGACTCTTGAACAGGTCTGGATGCGGCACGGTCTGGCGCAATCCCTCGCGCAACAGGCGCTGACCGAGCGGGCGCGGCACCGCCGCATCGACCACCGCTCGGCCGATGTCCAGCAGGTTGTGGTAATCGACGCCCGACGGGCAGGTGGTTTCGCAGTTGCGGCACGACAGGCAGCGGTCCAGGTGCTGTTGGGTCTTTTGTGTGACGTCGTTGCCTTCCAGCACTTGCTTGATCAGATAAATACGGCCCCGCGGTCCGTCCAGTTCATCGCCGAGCAATTGATAGGTCGGGCACGTGGCATTGCAGAACCCGCAATGCACGCAGGTGCGCAGGATGCTTTCGGCTTCTGCGGCGCGGGGCAGATGGCTGGCGTTTTCACTCAAGGTCGTCTGCATGGTTCAAAGCTCCGCGTACAGGCGTCCGGGGTTGAAGATGCCCCGTGGGTCGAGTTGTTGTTTCAGGTTGCGGTGATAACGCATCAGGGCCGGGGGCAGCGGCTGGAACGGAGTGTCGGTCAGACCGTGGCTGAAACAGGTGGCATGGCCGCCGACCTCGTCGACGACCTGGCGGATGAACGCCGCCTCGGCATCGGATTTCAACCAGCGCTGGGCGCCCCCCCAGTCGAGCAACTGGCGACCCGGCAACGACAGGGGCGGCGTGTTGTGTGGTAGTGAAAGGCGCCAAAGCGGCTGGTCTTCATCGAAGAAACTCAAGCGCTGCTCGTTGAGATCGTCCCAGTATGAAGCGTCCAGCCATTCGCCCCCGAGGCGGTCATGGGCCGCCGCCACCGAACCTTCACCGCCCTCGAGCCGCAGGTGCAGGCGTGAACCGTCGTGACAGGCGGCACTGATCGGCAACGGCTGCTGGCCCCATTCCGCCAGGCGCAACAAAGCCTGTGCGGTGTCCATTTCCAGGCTGATGCTGAGGCACTGCCGGGGTTTGGGCAGCACTTTGAGCGAGACTTCAGTGATCAGCCCGAGGCAGCCATAACTGCCAGCCATCAGACGCGACAGGTCGTAGCCGGCGACGTTTTTCATCACCTCGCCACCGAAGCGCAACAGCTTGCCTTGCCCTGTGATGACCCGCGTGCCGAGTACGAAATCACGCACCGAGCCTGACCACGGACGCCGGGGCCCGGACAGTCCGCAGGCGATCATGCCGCCGACCGTGGCGCTGTCGCCAAAGGCCGGTGGTTCGCAGGGCAGCATCTGTTGCGCAGCATCCAGCACCTGCGCCAGCTGTGCCAACGGCGTGCCGCAACGGGCGGTGATCACCAGTTCGGTCGGGTCGTAACTGACGATGCCCCGGTGCGAGCGGGTATCGAGAATTTCCCCGGCCGTGGCACGCCCGAGGAAGCCCTTGCTGTTTGATCCCTGAATGCGCAACGGCGTGGCGTTTTCCAGCGCTTGGTTGACCTGATCCAGCAGCGACTGGCTGTCATCGAAATCTTCAGGGCCGCGCATCAGAAACGCTCCAGCTCAGGGAAGGGCAATTGCCCGCCGTGCACGTGCATGGCGCCGAATTCGGCGCAGCGGTGCAGGGTCGGAATGTTCTTGCCGGGGTTGAGCAGGCCGCTCGGGTCGAAGGCGGCCTTGATCGCATGGAACAGGGTCAGTTCATCGCTGTTGAACTGCGCGCACATCTGGTTGATCTTCTCGCGACCCACGCCGTGTTCACCGGTGATGCTGCCGCCGACTTTCACGCACAATTCCAGAATCCTGCCGCCCAGGGTTTCGGCTCGATCAAGTTCACCGGGTTGATTGGCGTCGAACAGAATCAACGGATGCATGTTGCCGTCGCCGGCGTGGAACACGTTCGCCACCCGCAGGCCGTATTCGTTCGAGAGCTCGGCGATGGCCTGCAGCACGCCGGGCAGTTCACGACGGGGGATGGTGCCGTCCATGCAGTAATAGTCCGGCGAGAGGCGGCCCACCGCCGGGAAGGCATTCTTGCGCCCGGCCCAGAAACGCACGCGTTCGGCTTCGTCCTTCGCCTGGCGCAACTCGATTGCGCCGGCCGTTTGCAATACCTGGCGCACCCGGTCGCAGTCATCCTGGACATCAGCTTCGACACCATCGAGCTCGCACAACAGAATGGCCTGGGCGTCCACCGGATAACCGGCGTGGATGAAGTCCTCGGCGGCGCGGATGGCCAGGTTGTCCATCATTTCCAGGCCACCGGGGATGATGCCGGCGGCGATGATGTCGCCGACGGCACGGCCGGCTTTTTCCACGGAGTCGAATGCTGCCAGCAGCACTTTGGCGGTCTGCGGTTTGGGCAGTAGCTTGACCGTGACTTCGGTGATGACCCCGAGCAGGCCTTCGGAGCCGGTGAACAGCGCCAACAGGTCGAAACCGGGGGCATCGAGGGCGTTGGAGCCCAGGCTCAGGTACTCGCCGTCGACGGTAAGGATGTCAACCTTCAGCACGTTGTGCACGGTCAGGCCGTACTTCAGGCAGTGTACGCCACCGGCATTTTCCGCCACGTTGCCGCCAATGGAGCAGGCGATTTGCGAGGACGGATCCGGCGCGTAATACAGGCCGAACGGTGCCGCCGCCTGGGAAATCGCCAGGTTGCGTACGCCGGGCTGAACCCGCGCAGTTCGGGCGGCGGGGTCGATGTGCAGGATGTTGTTGAAGCGCGCCATCACCAGCAGCACGCCTTTCTCCAAAGGCAAGGCGCCACCGGACAAACCGGTGCCCGCGCCACGGGCCACGACGGGGACGTGCCGCTCATGACAGACGCGCAGCACCCCTTGCACTTCGTCGATGTATCGGGGCAGCACCACCAGCATCGGCGTGGTGCGATAGGCCGAGAGCCCGTCACATTCGTAGGGCTTGAGTTCCTCCTGCTGGTGGAGGATTTCCAGATTCGGCATGCGGGATTTCAGGGCGTGCAACAGCGCCTCTTTGTCGACGTCGGGCAAGGCGCCGTCAACGCGTTCATCGTAGAGAATGTTCATGGGTAGACGATTCTCGCTGAAGGCCACTGACCTTCATCATTGGCCTGATACAGCCAACTGTCCATGGGGTATTTGTCAGCCTGAAGCGGGCATTCATTCAATGAATGTGCGCGGAAAATGCCAACGCCCGGGCGATTGGGCCCGGGCGTTGCAAGCGTTGTAAGCAGGGCGCGCAGACTCAATGCCCGCCCACCACCATATGGCTGAACGGCGCAACGTAGGCCTGCAACGTCACCAGTCCACCGACCAGAATCGCCAGCACGATCGAGTGGAAGAACACGTAGCGCAGGATTTCCCCTTCATGGCCGTACCAGCGGGTGGCGGTGGAGGCGACCACGATCGACTGGGCGTCGACCATCTTGCCCATGACCCCGCCGGAACTGTTGGCGGCGGCCATCAGCACCGGGCTGATGCCCAGCTGCTCGGAGGTCACCCGCTGCAAGCCGCCGAATAGCACGTTGGATGCGGTGTCCGAGCCGGTCAACGCCACGCCGAGCCAGCCGAGCAGAGTGCCGAACATGGGATAGAAGATGCCCGTCGCGGCGAAGGCCAGGCCCATGGTGGCATCCAGGCCGGAGTAGCGTGTGAGGAAGCCCAGGGCAAGCATTGCCGCAATGGTGATCAGCGAGTAACGCACCACCCACAGGGTGCGCAGGTACTGGTGGACCAGTTGCGGGATCGAGTAGCCCATCAGCAAGCCGCCGACAATCGCCGCCAGCAGAATGCCGCTGCCGGTCGCGGTGAACCAGGTGAACTTGTACACCGCTTCTTCGGTTTTCGGTGCGGGCACCACGGGCGGGACTTTCTCGACCTGCAAGTGCAGGGTGGTGAAGGTCACGACCGGCGCAAACACCGGGTTCGCCTCGCGCAGCGGTTTGCCCTGGGGGTCGAGCTTGGCGGCGCTGGTTTGCGGGTCGATGGCAGGGCGGGTGTCGAAGGTGTTCTTGAAGCCCTGGGTGCCCCAGATGAACACGAAGACCGTGAGGATGATCCACGGCATCCACGCACGCATCACGGCCGGTTTTGCCTCATTGGCAAAGGTTGCAGTCGGTACAGGCTTTTCATCGTGTTCGGCATCGATCTTCGAGTTGTCGACCCGGCCGGACAGGGCGGCGGAAGTGTGTACCGTGGCCGGCTTCCATACCCTGAGGAAACCGGTCAGGCAGGCCATGGAAATCAGCGCGGCGATCACATCCACCAGCATCGGCCCGTGATAGTTGGACACCAGGAACTGCGGCACGGCAAAGCTGACCCCGGCCACCAGGATCGCCGGCCAGATTTCCAGCATCTTGCGCCAGCCGGCAAAGGCCCAGATCAGCCAGAACGGCACCAGCACCGAGAAGAACGGCAACTGCCGGCCGACCATCATCGACAGCTCCATTTCATCCAGCCCGGTGACCTTGGCCAGGGTGATGATCGGCGTACCGAGGGCGCCGAACGCCACGGGGGCGGTGTTGGCGATCAGCGCCAGCCCTGAAGCGGCGAGCGGCGAAAACCCCAGGCCGATCAGAATCGCGCCAGTCACCGCCACCGGCGTACCGAAACCGGCCGCTCCTTCGAAAAACGCACCGAAGCAGAAGGCGATCAGGAGCAATTGCAGGCGCCGGTCATCGGTGATGCGCGCCAGGGAGTCTTGCAGCACCTTGAACGAGCCGTTCTCGGTGGTCAGGCGGTGCAGGAAGATGATGTTCAACACAATCCAGCCAATAGGCAGCAGACCGTTGGCCGCACCGAACAGCGCCGCCGTGCCGGCCATGTTCGCCGGCATGCCGAAGGCGAAGATCGCGATCAGCAAGGCCGAGGTCAGGGCGAGCAACGCCGCCAGGTGCGCCTTGACGTGGAAAAACGCGAGGGACGCCAGCATCACCACCACCGGTACGGCGGCCATGAACGTTGAAAGCACCGGGTTGCCGAACGGATCGTAGACTTGCTGCCAGACCATGTTCCACCTCTGCTTTTTATTGTTGGACGTGCAGGCCCCTTGGGGGGAGGTGGTCTTGAGTATAGGTGGCATTGCGCCGCTGTCAGGGCAGGCCTCTGGTCCAGCGGGTCGGCGCTTTTGCGGGGGCTGAGCTAGCATTGGCGGTAGGCTCGCAATCCATAGGCGGGAGGAAAGCAGCAATGACTGAGCGCCATGAGGTCCACAAGGAAACGCTGTCGAACGGATGCCGGATCGAAGTCAAGGCCGAGATCTTGAAGGACGGTTCATTGGGCATGTTCATCGGCGTGTATCGGCCGGACGGCACGGTCATCAATGAAAACCACGATCCACGGCCGCACATGATGGACATGGAGGCGGCGATGGATTGGGGGATCGATATTGCCAAGGGGATCGGCAATAGCCAGCGAACCTTGTGAGCGGTTCCCGTTCGAGCCCGGGCAACCGGCGGTCGCTGTCAGAACCCGAACGAACGGACCGAGCCTTTTGCCAGCTCTACATCCAGTAGATGCTCGACCAGCACGTCATTCAGAAAACGGAACTGATCATTGAGCCCGACCACTTCGTTGCTGAAGTGATGATCGGCTGCCGGAATCAGCAACGCCTCGAAATTTTTGTCGAACATCAGAGTCAACTCTTTACGTGACTCGAATTCCTGCGCGTAGAAATTGTTGCCGAACACCGGAAAACGCACGGCGAGGGTGACGGTGTGAATCATGAGATTTGCTCCTCGCTCAGGACGTACCAGGAAAACACACCCAATGTGAACGCCGTCAGGGCCAGGCAGGTCAGCAGATGGATCAGCATGATGTTCCCCTCCGATTCGGGGTTTTGTGTTGGCCTGGGATCGATCCTACGCTGACGGCCATCCAGCGGAAGGCAATCGCGGCGATGGTGATTATCGACGCAAGTGATGGTGGTTTTTGCGCTGTTGATGCGGGCCCCTTCGCGAGCAGGCTCGCTCCCACAGGTCCGTGGCCAACCGCTTACCTGTGGAAGCGAGCCTGCTCGCGAAGGCGTCCTCAGGGACACCGCCACCTATACTTAATCCGAGGGTTACGCGTGTCGGGCATTTCGCCCGGTGCAAACTCCAGGAAGCCGCGATCTTGAACCTGCGTTCGCTGATCATTGCCGTGCTGGTGGTGTTGGCGGGATGCGTCACGTCTGCGCGCGCGCCGGTGGTGCAAGTGGCACCGGTCATCGTTCCCGCCAGCACCTGGCAACAAGTGGACCGGGAGATCGTCGCCGCGTCGCAGGCGGCCACCGAGGAGACCAAAATCTACGCCCGCGGCGCCATGGAGTACTGGCGCACACGGGTCTATGAATTGACCGAACAAAATTTCATTCCGTGGTTCAGCAGTTACTGGACCCAGGAGTGGCTGTCGATGAAGGTCAGCTGGTACACCATCAGCACCAAGGGTGAGCAGGACGCCGTGGAAAAACGCCTGGCGGCGTACCTGCTCGAAGCCTATCAGGAGAAGGTCCTGGCGCCGGTGGCCGTGGAAGTCGATCCCGATGCGATTCTCGGCCTGGCAGCGGCGTTCTATGTCGACATCCTCAAGGAAGAGCTGCAGAAAATCTCCCACCGCCACGGCGTGCCGATGGCCCAACTCAACGGGCGCATCCAGAAAGTCCCGGCCATCGCCCTCGGGCCTCCGCCGACGAGGGACGCCTCGTTGTACCAGGTCGTGCACACCGAACCGCTGAACTCCTTGCCGGCCTTCGCCGCGCTGATCGACAAAGTCCATAAGGCCGGTGGCGACAAGGGGGTGGGCTCGACCGACACCGCGATGGCGCCGGTGGCCAGGCGCGCCAGCCGGCGGATGGAAGCCGAGATGGCCCCGCGCGGGGCCGCCAGCGCCGTGGCCGCAGCGACGGGGAAACTGGCCGGTGGCTTGATCACGCTAGGGGTGGCTGGCATTCGCGCATTCATCCAGGCCTTTGACCGGCCTGATAGCGAGGCGCTGATTCGCCGTAGCCTGGGCAATACCTTCGACAAGGCCTGGACCAAACTGGTGCAGAGCCCGACCAGCGGCGTCATGGCCGCCACGCTTTACATGGCGGCGCAGATCGAAGGCAGCCTGGCGGACCGCACTGCACCGCCGGTCGGTTTGGGCACCGGCACTGTCGATCGGACGCCAGCGCAACCGACTATCCAGCAGCACACCCCATGACCCAAGGAGAGCACTCATGTCTTACGTCGATGGTTTTATCGCTGCCGTACCCACCGCCAACCGTGAGCAATACATCAAACATGCCGAAATCGCCGCCTCGATCTTCAAGGAAAACGGTGCCTTGAGCGTGGTCGAATGCTGGGGCGAAGATGTGCCGGAGGGCAAGGTCACCTCTTTCCCGATGGCGGTGAAACTCAAGGACGGCGAAACCGTGGCTTTTGGCTGGATCATCTGGCCGGACAAGGCTACTCGTAATGCCGGGATGGACAGGATGATGCAGGACCCGCGCATGCAGCCGAACGTCAATCCGATGCCGTTTGACGGTCAGCGCCTGGTGTATGGCGGGTTTGAAATACTCCTCGAAGTCTGACGCCGGCCCTGGGATCACTCCGGCGTCGGGGTGATCCTGCAACTCTTGCGCTGCCGGATTTCTTCGTCCGTCGGTCGCTCGCGGATGAACTCGAAGCGCGGCTCACCTTCGCTGTAATGCACCAGCCAGCCCCATTCCAGCTTGAGTTCATCCTGACCTGGCTCGGGCGGTCTGGCCCACCATGGCTCTTTGCTGAGGATCTGTCGCATGGCCCCCTCCGCTTTAAGGCACAACCCGGCGCGGCGTGAAAACTAATTGAGAATGCCCCCTAGAACTATAACGCGCCTGCCGGACGGCGTCAGAAATGCGCTGGCCGGTACGCGAGGGTTGAGTACACTCAGACAGTCTTCCCGAGAGGTGTCCGGCATGAATGAAGGGGCCCGCGAGCCGTTCAAGCGTCTGTTCTTTGCGCTCGATTGCGCGCCTGCCCAGCGCCGGGACATCGCCCAGTGGCGCAGTGCTCTGCAACTGCGTAACGGCCGGCCGGTGCCGGCAGAAAACTTTCACCTGACGCTGAAGTTTTTGGGCGCTGTGGGTGTGGCGCAGATTGCCGACATCTGCACCGCTGCGGCGTCCATCCGCTCACCGGGCGAGCGCTTGACGGTGGTGCTGGACCGGCTGGATGTGTGGCGCAGGGCAGGGGCGCTGGTGCTCGCGCCGGAGCAGGCGTCCCCGGCATTGTTGCGATTGGTGTATGCGCTGGAACAGGCGATGTTGCCGTTCGGTCTGGAGGAAGCACCCAGGGAATACCGTCCGCACCTGACCCTGGCACGGCAGTATCGGGCGCCGGTGCCGGAGTCCGCGACCGCGCCGCAATTCTTCCTGCGTGCCGACCGCTTCACCCTGTTCGAATCCCACAAGGGGCGCTATCGGGCGCTGGCCGAATGGCCGTTGACTGATCCCCAATAAAAAAGGCGCCCGAGGGCGCCAAACTTCACCTTGACCGAGGGAGCCCAGGTGAGGCCGTTCTACTGCAGGAGAGGCAGCGGTGGTAAGGCGCTGCGTGAACGGAAACGGGAATAGGGTTATGGCCTGAATCAACGGTGCCTTACAGGCCGCCATCGCGAGCAAGCTCGCTCCCACAATTATCTGCGGTGGAACACTGCTCCCTGTGGGAGCGAGCTTGCTCGCGATGGCAATGTCAGACTCGGCAGATTATTTGAGTGAACTACTGGCCCAACTTCACCTTGGTCCAGCCACGGGTCATGATCCGCTGGATGGCGATCGGCTGGTCCGGCACGGCATAGAGCGTGGCCATCACCGCTTCCGGCGGGTAGGAGCCCGGATCGTTGCGGATCGCCTCATCGACCAACGGTGTGGCCGCCGCGTTGGCGTTGCTGTAGCCGATGTTGTTGGTGATGTCGGCGATCACGTCGGGGCGCATCAGGAAGTTCATGAACAGGTAAGCGTTCTCGACGTTGGCGGCATCGCGCGGGATGGCCAGCATGTCATAGAAGCTGGCGGCGCCTTCTTTCGGGATGCTGTAGTCGATCTTCACTTTGTTCCCGGCTTCCTGGGCGCGGGCCTTGGCCTGCAGCACGTCGCCGGAGTAACCCACGGCCACGCAGATGTTGCCGTTGGCCAGGTCCGAGATGTATTTCGACGAATGGAAGTACGCCACGTTCGGGCGAATCTTCATGAACAGCGCCTCGGCTTCAGCGATGTGCTGTTTGTTCTGATCGTTCACCGGGTAGCCCAGGTAGTGCAGGGCGGTCGGGATCATTTCTGTCGGCGAGTCGAGGAAGCTGATGCCGCAGGCTTTCAGCTTCTCGGCGTTTTCCGGTTTGAACAGCAGGTCCCAGGAATTGGTCGGGGCGTTGCTGCCCAGCACCTCCTTGACTTTCTGCGGGTTGAAGCCGATGCCGATCGAGCCCCACATGTAGGGGATGGCGTGGGCGTTATCGGGATCGCTCGCGGAGGCGTTTTTCAGCAACACCGGGTTGAGGTTTTTCCAGTTCGCAAGCTTCGATTTGTCCAGCGTCTGGTAGACGCCGGCCTTGATCTGCTTGGCCAGGAAACTGTTGGACGGCACGACGATGTCGTAGCCGGATTTGCCCGCCAGCAGGCGTGCTTCAAGGGTTTCGTTGCTGTCGAACACATCGTAGGTCACCTGGATGCCGGTCTCGTCTTCGAACTTCCTGACGGTATCCGGGCCAATGTAATCCGACCAGTTGTAGACGCGCAGAACCTTGTCATTGGCCTGGGCGCCAGTGGCGATTGCGCCCAATAAGGACAGTGTCAGCAGAGTCCTGCCAAGCATTTTCATCGGTACAACTCCATTTCTTTTCTTATTCAAATCACGCAGTAAATAAGCTTTCACGCTCCTTGTAGGAGCGAGCCTGCTCGCGAAAAACTCAATGACGACGCGTTCATTCAGATAGCCCACGCCTTCGTTGACGTCCATCGCGAGCATGCTCGCTCCTACAGGGGGTGGTGCTAGGCCGCTGCTTCTGCCATTTGCTTTTTCGGTTGTTGCCAGGATTCGCTGGCGGTCTGGTCCATGGCTTCCTGGATCGCGCGCTTGCGGCTTTCTTCGGCACGACGGCTGAAGTACCAGACCATGAAGGTCACGATCGACACCGCCAGCAGAATCAGGCTGGCCACGGCATTGATCTCGGGTTTGACCCCCAGACGCACCGCCGAGAACACTTCCATCGGCAGGGTCGTGGAACCCGGACCCGACACGAAGCTCGCCAGCACCAGGTCATCGAGGGACAGGGCGAAGGACATCATGCCGCCGGCCGCTAGTGACGGCGCGATCATCGGGATGGTGATCAGGAAAAACACCTTGAACGGCTTCGCACCCAGGTCCATGGCCGCTTCTTCGATGGATAGGTCCAGCTCGCGAAGGCGGGCGGAGACTACCACCGCGACGTAGGCCGCACAAAACGTGGTGTGGGCGATCCAGATGGTGACAATGCCGCGCTCCTGCGGCCAGCCGATCAGCTGCGCCATGGCCACGAACAGCAGCAACAGCGACAGACCGGTGATCACCTCTGGCATTACCAGCGGCGCAGTCACCAGGCCACCGAACAGGGTACGACCCTTGAAGCGTGTAACGCGGGTCAACACGAACGCTGCAAGCGTACCCAGCGCCACCGCCGCGACGGCGGTGTAGCAGGCGATTTCCAGCGAGCGCACCACCGACCCCATCAGTTGGGTGTTGTCGAGCAAACCGGCATACCACTTGAACGACCAGCCGCCCCACACCGTCACCAGCTTCGAGGCGTTGAACGAGTAGATCACCAGGATCAGCATCGGCAGGTAGATAAACGACAGGCCGAAAATCAGCATGAACTTTGAAAATCCGAAGCGTTTCATCCCCGTGCCTCCATCTCTTTGGCCTGGCTGCGGTTGAACAGCAGAATCGGCACAATCAGGATCAACAGCATCACCACCGCCAGGGCAGACGCCACCGGCCAGTCGCGGTTGTTGAAGAACTCTTGCCACAACACACGGCCGATCATCAGGGTTTCCGGGCCGCCGAGCAGTTCCGGAATCACGAACTCACCGACCACCGGGATGAACACCAGCATGCAGCCGGCGATGATGCCGTTCCTGGCCAACGGCACGGTGATTTTCCAGAAGCTGTTGAAGGTGCTCGAACCCAGGTCCGATGCGGCTTCCAGCAGGCTCTGGTCATGCTTGACCAGGTTGGCGTACAGCGGCAGCACCATGAACGGCAGGTACGCATATACGACGCCTATGTAGACGGCGGTGTTGGTGTTGAGGATCTCGATCGGGTGATCGATCAGCCCGGTCCACAGCAGGAAGGCATTGAGCAGACCGTTGTTGCTGAGGATGCCCATCCACGCATACACACGGATCAGGATCGCGGTCCAGGTCGGCATCATGATCAGCAGCATCAGAACGTTCTGCGCTTCCTTGCTGGCCTTGGTGATGGCGTAGGCCATCGGGAACCCGATCACCAGGCACATCAGGGTGCTGAACAGCGCGACCTTCAACGAACCCAGGTAGGCGGAGAGGTACAGCTCATCTTCGCCCAGCAGGGAGTAGTTGCCGATGTTGAGCAACAGCTGGAATTTCTGCTCGGCGTAGGTGTAGATCTCCGAGTAGGGCGGAATGGCCAGGGCTGCTTCCGAGAAGCTGATCTTCATCACCAGGAAGAACGGCAACAGGAAAAACAGGCACAGCCACAGGAACGGAATCCCGATGACGAACTTGCGCCCGCTGGGGACCCATCTCAGGAATTGCTGATTGAAGGTTTTCATGCGCGCAGTACCACGCCGCTGTCGTCTTCCCACCACACGTAGACCTGATCGTCCCAGGTCGGACGCGCGCCACGGCGTTCGGCGTTGGCCATGAACGACTGGACGATCTTGCCGCCAGGCAGCTCGACGTAGAACACCGAGTGGCCGCCGAGGTAGGCGATGTCATGCACCTTGCCGCTGGACCAGTTGTAGCGGTTCTCGGGTTTGAGGGTGCTGACCAGCAATTTTTCCGGGCGGATCGCGTAGGTGATCGACTTGTCCTGCACCGAGGTGCTGACGCCGTGGCCGACGTAGATCTTCTGCTCCAGGTCCGGGCTGTGGATGATCGCGTGACCTTCCAGGTCTTCAACCACGGTGCCGTCGAAGGCGTTCACGTTGCCGATGAATTCGCAGACCATGCGGCTGACGGGGGCTTCATAGATGTCGACCGGGCTGCCGATCTGGGCGATCCAGCCCAGGTGCATGATCGCGATGCGCTGGGCCATGGTCATGGCCTCTTCCTGGTCGTGGGTCACCATCACGCAGGTCACGCCGACGCGCTCGATGATTTCCACCAGCTCCAGCTGCATTTGCGAACGCAGCTTTTTATCCAGGGCGCCCATCGGTTCGTCGAGCAGCAGCAGTTTCGGACGCTTGGCCAGGGAACGGGCCAGGGCCACGCGCTGACGCTGGCCGCCGGACAGTTGGTGCGGCTTGCGCTTGGCGTACTGGGTCATGTGCACCAGGCGCAGCATCTCCTGCACGCGGGCTTCGATTTCGGCCGCTGGCAAACGGTCCTGCTTGAGGCCGAAGGCGATGTTCTGCGCCACCGTCATGTGCGGGAACAGCGCGTAGGACTGGAACATCATGTTGATCGGTCGTTCGTACGGCGGCATGTCGGTGATGTCGACACCGTCGAGCAGAATCCGCCCTTCGGTCGGGCGCTCGAAACCGGCGAGCATGCGCAGCAGGGTCGATTTGCCGGAGCCGGAACCGCCGAGCAGGGCGAAGATTTCACCCTGGTGGATTTCCAGGGACACATCGTCCACCGCGGTGGTTTCGTCGAATTTCTTGGTGACGCGATCGACTTTCACCAACACCTTTTTCGGTGCCTGGTGACCTTCAATTGCCTTCCTGTAAGTGCTGGAGGCGTTTGCCATGTGAAACTCCCAACAGGTTTCAGTCGCCAGGCCAACACGGCCCGGCTTAATAGTGGATTGCAAACCCGAGGCGGGTGATGCCATTCAATTCACTCGCGTCGCCCTGTAGGATCTGGCTTGCCAGCGAAGGCGGTCTGTCAGTCGGCAAAGATGTCGAATGTCAGGACCTCATCGCTGGCAAGCCAGCTCCTACAGGGGTGCTGCGCTTGACCCGCTCGGGTTTATTCGGCGCCGCCATCCTGGCTGCCTTTCGTACTTGTTGTTATTGCAGTGTGTTGTTGTCGCGGGTCACGGACGCGCAAAGGCACGCCCGCCTGACCCGCGGGGGCAGAAAATCGTTTGTTCGTGTTTTTTCGTCAGCGCGAGTGACGCAGCGCCGCCCGTTGCCGGCAGGCTTCGCCGAACGCCTGGAAAATACTCAAATAAGGCGGGTTGTTCAGAACCTGCCATTCCGGATGCCATTGCACGCCGAGGGCGAAGGCCTTGCTGTTCTCCACCGACACCGCCTCGATCAGGCCATCGGGTGCGACGCCTTCGGCGCGCAGGCCGGGCGCCAGGCGGTCGATGCCCTGGCTGTGAATCGAGTTGACCTGGAACACCGCCGGCAGGTCCAGCGCTTCGAACACGCCACCGGGCTGCACCTTCACCGCGTGGGCCGACGCGTATTGCACAGCCAGGTCCGGGTGGTTGGCTTCGCGATGATCGAGGAAGCCTGGGAGTTCATGGACTTTTTGATGCAGGCTGCCACCGAACGCCACGTTCATTTCCTGGAAACCCCGGCAGATGCCGAGGACCGGAACGCCGGCAGCGATGGCTGCGCGGATCAGCGGCAGGGTGGTGCGGTCCCGTTGCGGATCGTGCTCCGTACCGGGGGCGCTGTCGGGGCCTTGATAGTGGAAGGGTTCCACGTTCGACGGCGAGCCGGTCAGCAACAGACCGTCGAGCTGCGGCAGCAGGTCATCGATTTCGGTCAGTTCAGCCAGGGAAGGAATGACGACAGGCAGCCCCAGCGCCGCGACGCTGACAGCACGCAAGTACTTGTCGCCGCTGACGTGGTAGGGGTGCAGGCCAATCTGTTTGACGCACGCAGTAACGCCGATCAATGGCTTGAATGCCATTTTTATCACCTCGAAGTTTCACACTTGAACGAGCTTTTCCGGAGCTTAGCCTCGTTGATTTTAATTAACAACTCCCATGTAAAAAATTCTAAACGCCAAACGTCCGATCTTCAGGGTTTACGCGTGTTTGAGGGCTTTTCTGGCACTCTCGTCCTTCTGGAAGGCCCGAAAATAAACGCTGAGCGGCTGAGTGTTCGCTATTGACTTCACTTTGCCTTTCGGATTGACTGGGCTCGTGAAAGGGCGGTGAACATAATAATTAACAGTAAAAAATAGGTGCATCATGTCGGTCCCTCTGCGTGCCGTTCAACTCAACGAAGCAAACGCATTCCTTAAGAAACATCCTGAGGTTTTGTACGTCGACCTTCTGATTGCGGATATGAACGGTGTGGTGCGCGGCAAGCGCATCGAGCGCACCAGTCTTCATAAGGTTTACGAGAAAGGCATCAACCTGCCGGCGTCTCTGTTTGCTCTGGACATCAACGGTTCCACGGTGGAAAGCACCGGCCTGGGTCTGGACATCGGCGATTCCGACCGGATCTGCTACCCGATCCCGGGCACCCTGAGCATCGAACCCTGGCAGAAGCGCCCGACTGCGCAACTGCTGATGACCATGCACGAACTCGAAGGCGAGCCATTCTTCGCCGACCCGCGGGAAGTGCTGGCCAATATTGTGCGCAAGTTCGACGACATGGGCCTGACCATCTGCGCCGCGTTCGAACTGGAGTTCTACCTGATCGACCAGGACAACGTGAACGGTCGTCCGCAATCGCCACGTTCGCCGGTATCCGGCAAGCGTCCGATGTCGACCCAGGTGTACCTGATCGACGACCTCGACGAATACGTCGACTGCCTGCAAGACATCCTCGAAGGCGCGAAAGAGCAGGGCATCCCGGCCGACGCCATCGTCAAGGAAAGCGCCCCGGCGCAATTCGAAGTCAACCTGCACCACGTGGCTGACCCGATCAAGGCGTGCGACTACGCGGTTCTGCTCAAGCGTCTGGTGAAGAACATCGCCTACGACCACGAGATGGACACCACCTTCATGGCCAAGCCGTATCCGGGCCAGGCAGGTAACGGTCTGCACGTGCACATTTCGATTCTCGACAAAGAAGGCAACAACATCTTTGCCAGCGAGGATCCCGAGCAGAACGCCGCGCTGCGTCACGCGATCGGCGGTGTGCTCGAGACCCTGCCGGCGCAGATGGCGTTCCTCTGCCCCAACGTCAACTCCTACCGTCGTTTCGGCGCGCAGTTCTACGTGCCGAACTCGCCGAGCTGGGGCATCGACAACCGCACCGTGGCTGTCCGTGTACCCACCGGCTCAAAGGACGCCGTGCGCATCGAGCATCGTGTAGCCGGTGCCGACGCCAACCCGTACCTGCTGATGGCTTCGGTATTGGCGGGTGTGCACCACGGCCTGACCAACCAGATCGAACCGGGCGCCCCGGTGGAAGGCAACAGCTACGAGCAGAACGAGCAGAGCCTGCCGAACAACCTGCGCGATGCCCTGCGCGAACTGGACGACAGCGAAGTCATGGCGCGCTACATCGACCCGATGTACATCGACGTGTTCGTGGCGTGCAAGGAAAGCGAGCTGGCCGAGTTCGAGAACTCCATCTCGGACCTTGAGTACAACTGGTACCTGCATACCGTTTGATGGCGTTGGCGGCGTACACAAAAAGCTGTGTACGCCGCCGACCCCTGTAGGAGCCGGCTTGCTGGCGATAGCGGCGGACCCTCCAGCATTGATGGCGCCTGACACTCCGCTTTCGCCAGCAAGCCGGCTCCTACAAGGATCGCATTTCATTTTTTGATTGGGCGGGCATCAGTCCGACGATCACTCAATTCCCCTGCGTCGAGTCACAACCATGACAAACACTCGCAGCGATTGGGAGCAACGCTTCCAGTCCCTCTCAATTGAAGGTCGCGCATTCATTGACGGCCAGTACTGCGCGGCCGCCAGTGGCGCCACGTTCGAATGCATCAGCCCGGTAGACGGTCGTTTCCTGGCCAACGTCGCCAGCACCGACGAAGCCGACGCCAATGCCGCGGTCGCCGTGGCGCGCCGCACCTTCGAATCCGGCGTCTGGGCCAACCTGGCCCCGGCCGAGCGCAAGCGCATCCTCATCCGTTTCGCCGACCTGATCCTGGCCAACCGTGAAGAACTGGCCCTGCTCGAAACCCTCGACATGGGCAAGCCGATCAGCGACTCCATGAACATCGACATTCCGGCGACCGCCAACGCGATCCGCTGGACCGCCGAAGCCATCGACAAGATCTACGACGAAGTCGCCGCCACGCCCCAGGATCAACTGGGCCTGGTGACGCGCGAAGCGGCCGGCGTGGTCGCGGCCATCGTGCCGTGGAACTTCCCGTTGATCATGGCCAGCTGGAAATTCGCCCCGGCCCTGGCAATGGGCAACTCATTCATCCTCAAGCCTTCGGAAAAGTCCCCGCTGACGGCGATCCGCATCGCGCAGTTGGCCCTGGAAGCGGGCATCCCGAAAGGCGTGTTCAGCGTCCTGCCGGGCTACGGTCACACCGTCGGCAAGGCGCTGGCGTTGCACATGGACGTCGACGTGCTGGCCTTCACCGGCTCCACGGCGATCGCCAAGCAACTGATGATCTACGCCGGACAAAGCAACATGAAGCGCGTTTGGGCAGAAGCGGGGGGCAAGAGCCCGAACGTGGTGTTTGCCGACGCGCCGGACTTGCGCGCGGCAGCACAGGCGGCGGCCAGCGGCATCGCGTTCAACCAGGGCGAAGTCTGCACCGCCGGTTCGCGCTTGCTGGTGGAACGTTCGATTCGCGAGCAATTCATGCCATTGCTGGTGGAAGCCCTGCAAGCCTGGAAGCCGGGGCACGCGCTCGATCCTGCGACGACCGTCGGCGCGGTGGTCGACCAGCGTCAGCTGGAAAACGTATTGCGCTATATCGAAGTCGGCAAGCAGCAGGGCGGTCAACTGATCGCCGGCGGCAGCCGCACCCTCGAAGACACCGGTGGCCTGTACGTGGAACCGGCGATTTTCGACGGCGTGACTAATGCCATGACCATCGCCCGGGAAGAAATCTTCGGCCCGGTGCTGTCGGTCATCACCTTCGACACCGCTGAAGAAGCCTTGGCGATTGCCAACGACAGCGTCTACGGCCTGGCCGCCGGCGTATGGACCGGCAACCTGAGCAAGGCCCACACCTTCGCCCGTGGCTTGCGTGCCGGCAGCGTCTGGGTCAACCAGTACGACGGCGGCGACATGACCGCGCCGTTCGGCGGGTTCAAGCAGTCGGGTAACGGTCGGGACAAATCGCTGCACGCGTTCGACAAGTACACCGAACTCAAAGCGACCTGGATCAAGCTTTAAGACCTTTTGAACGGCGGTCGCCTGCACGTTGCCGGCGGCCATCGGAGAAACCTATGAAACAAGATTCCGTTAAACAAAAGCATGTAAACAGCTACTACGCCGCCACCCGCAACTTCACCGGCGATTTCCCGGTGCTGGAAGGGGCGGTGGACTGCGACGTCTGCGTGATCGGCGCCGGCTATACCGGCCTGTCCTCGGCGCTGTTCCTCGCCGAAGCGGGCTACAGCGTGACCGTGCTCGAAGCGGCCAAGGTCGGTTTCGGCGCCAGCGGTCGCAACGGCGGCCAACTGGTCAACTCCTACAGCCGCGACGTCGATGTCATCGAAGAGCGCTATGGCGACAAGACCGCCGAAATTCTCGGCAGCATGATTTTCGAAGGCGCCGACATCATTCGTCAGCGCATACAGCACTACGACATCCAGTGCGATTACCGCCCCGGCGGTATC
Organism: Pseudomonas sp. GM55; assembly: GCF_000282395.1. Lineage (NCBI taxonomy): Bacteria > Pseudomonadati > Pseudomonadota > Gammaproteobacteria > Pseudomonadales > Pseudomonadaceae > Pseudomonas > Pseudomonas sp. GM55. The sequence continues at coordinate 61,665 of NZ_AKJJ01000064.1, forward strand.
TTCGCGGCAATGAACAAGAAGCAGCTCAAGGGCCTGGCCGAGCAGAAGAAGAGCTGGGAACGCTACGGCAACAAGAACCTGACACTGCTCGGCGAAGCCGACATCAAACGCGAAGTCGGTTCCGATGCCTACGTCGGCGGCCTGCTGGACATGCAGGGCGGCCACATTCACCCGCTGAACCTGGCCCTCGGCGAAGCCTCGGCCATCATCGGCCTGGGCGGCAAGATCTACGAGCAATCGGCGGCGGTGGAAATCAACTACGGCGAGCCGATCACTGTGCGCACCGCCAAAGGCCTGGTGCGGGCCAAGTACCTGTTGATCGCCGGTAACGCCTACCTGCCACAGGGCCTCGACAACCGCGTGACCAGCAAGAGCATGCCGTGCGGTTCGCAGATCGTCGTCACCGAGCCGTTGTCGGAAAAACAGGCCCGCAGCCTGATCAGGAACAACTACTGCGTCGAAGACTGCAACTACCTGCTCGACTACTACCGCCTGACCGCAGACAACCGCCTGCTGTACGGCGGTGGCGTGGTCTACGGCGCTCGTGAGCCGGACGACATCGATCAACTGATCCGCCCGAAAATCCTCAAGACCTTCCCGCAATTGAAAGACGTGAAGATCGACTACCGCTGGACCGGCAACTTCCTGCTGACCATGTCGCGCATGCCGCAATTCGGCCGTATCGAGAAAAACGCCTACTACATGCAGGGCTACAGCGGTCACGGCGTCACGTGTTCGCACCTGGCCGGCAAACTGATCTCGGAAATGATCCGTGGCGATGCCGAGCGTTTCGACGCGTTTGCCTCGCTGCCACACATGCCAATGATCGGCGGGCGCACTTTCTCGGCACCGTTGACCGCCCTCGGCGCCGTGTACTACTCGCTGCGCGACCGTTTCGGCATCTAGGCTTTACCTCGCCGGCGGCATCTCCCCAAAGGGTGCCGCCGGTTTTTTAATACCAGAAACACCGCCGTCCCCTGTAGGAGCCAGCTTGCTGGCGAAGAGGCCATATCAGTCAAAATAGATGGCGCCTGACACACCGCTTTCGCGAGCAGGCTCGCTCCCACAGGTTGTGCAACTTCATGGCAAATGGCTATTTTTCCAGCCGTCCATCGAACCTGCTGAGCATTACGAATAAACATGATTTAATAGCCGCCTTTCACGTTTCCGGGACCGGAAAACGGCGTGATCCGCGCCTGCTCTCCACCCCTCCATTATCCTTGTAGGAGCGAGCTTGCTCGCGATAGCGGCGGTTCAGTCAACATCAATGTTGAAGGTCAAATCAGAATCGCGAGCAAGCTCGCTCCTACGGGTTGGCACATAAGGCTGTCATGGACACGGGCTCACGACTCAAATTAGTACGCGAAAGCTACAAACTGTCCCAGCGCGAGCTGGCCCGGCGTAGCGGCGTCACCAATGCAACCATCTCCCTGATCGAACAGAATCGGGTCAGTCCTTCCGTCAGCTCTCTGAAAAAGTTGCTGGAGGGCATCCCCATGTCCCTGGCCGACTTCTTCACCTTCGATCAGCCACCACGCGAACACCAGTACGTCTTCCGCGCCAACGAACAGCCCGACCTCGGCCGTCATGGCCTGCGCCTGCTGCTGATCGGCGCGTCCGTGCCAAGCCGGCAGATGCGCCTGCTGCGCGAGCAATACGCGCCGGGCGCCAGTTCGGGTGAAGAGCCGATCGTGCATTCCGAAGGCGAGGAGTGTGGGTTGGTGACACGGGGTACCGTGGAGTTGACCGTGGACGGGCAGGTGAGTGTACTGAATGCCGGGGATGGCTATTATTTCCCGACGACCTTGCCGCATCGGTTTCGCAATATCGGCGCGGATGAGGCTGAAATTATCAGTGCCAACACGCCGGCTAACTTCTGATTACGACGATGCGTGATTCGGCTGCTGGCTGAGCCTGCATTGACCGTGGATGATAAAAAATCCGATGCCCATTCAGGCATCGGATTTTTTTATGCGGCCAAAGATCATGCAATTGGGCTTCATTGAGCGTTTTGAGGCCGCTCTTTCATGACGTCACGGCCTTGCACTGGTTGCGCAGGTCGTCGTTATGGATATTTTCGCACCCTGTACCACGTTGCTTCGCCCTGCAATTCGCAGCCCGGCAGGAGCAAGCTCCCTCGCCACAAAGGAACAAGCCCCGCAAATTTTTCAAGCGTCAAGATTGAACGTTCGTCGGATGGCGGGTTGCTACCATCGCAATTGCCTGCCGATATCGACACGGCTGCTACGCTTGGTCGTTGCAGTGCCCGAGCCCTTTCCTGGCTCACGCTGCAAGGCTAATCACGGAGTACGACATCCATTCCTGTCGGTAACCTGCACGGAGGCAGGCGATGGTGATCATGAGCATGGCCGATTCGGCTGCGGCGGGGGTTCCCGTGCCGCTCGATCGGGAAGAAATCGAGCGGGTGCTGGCGCTGTTGCTGGCCAGCCCGTTGTTTGCCAAGTCCAGGCGCATGGGCAGTCTGTTGCGCTTTCTGGTCGAGCACGACCTTCAGGCTTGCAATACGCCGCTGACCGAACACGCCATCGGCATCGCGGTGTTTCGTCGTGACCCGGCAGTGTATTGCACGGGCGACGATCCGGTGGTGCGAGTGCAGGTGGGGCGCTTGCGGCGCAAGCTCGCAGCGCATTACGCCGGCAACGGCCAGCAGGACCCGGTGCGCTTGAGCATTCCACCCGGGTGTTATCGCTTGACCTATCAGCGGCTGCGGCCCAAGGCCGTCGGCACTCGCCATCCTGTGGTCCAGATCCAGCCGTTTACCTGCCTCACCCGCGATGGCGATGACTTTACCCGGGGCTTGTGCGAGGAGTTGAGCTGCCGACTGTTCGAGTCGTTCGAGCAGGCGCAGACCGGGACCAATCCTGTGTTGATGCGGGTGGCACGCAACAGTGAGCCGGTACCGGACTTCAAGCGTGGCGGGCGTTGCAGCTATTGCCTGGAGGGCAGCGTGTGGGTCGAGCCTTCGCGGGTGCGAGCGTCATTGCGCCTGGTGGAGGTGGCGCAGGGACGGATTCGCTGGTCGGCGCAGTTCGATCGTGATCGACCCTATGGCATCGCCACTCAGGAGGACCTCGCGCAGTCGATCTGTCGCTCGCTGACGGGTTACTTCACCACAGCGGGCAACGAGGAGTGAAAGGGGCAACCGCAAGGTTGCCCCGGCATGACGGTTACACGGTTTTCCACTGACCGCCTTCGTAAAGGCGACCTGCGGTGTTATCGAACGTCAGGTCGATTTCGATCGCCTTGGAGCGTGAGGTACTGAACATGGTGCTGGTCTGTACGTTCTGTTCGAACCACACGAGGATGGTTTCCACCGGCGTCAGCACGGTATTGCCGGTGACGACCGGGTTTACGGCCACGTAGATCGGCGTACTGACCTGGTTGCCATCGATGCCGGTGGACAGCTGGTTGACCCCCGGATGAATCGGCGCGTAGTTGTTCACGAAACTCAGGGAAGTTTCCGGGCCACCGGTTACTGCTGAGCTCAGCAGGCCGCTTGGATCGAGTGTTGAGGTTTGCCCCAGGCCAATGTTGACGATGTTGGTCGAGACTTTGACTTGCACGTTTTCCTTGAACACGTTGGAGGCGAACAGCTGATACTGCGGTGTCCAGCTGAACTCGTTGTTGCTCAGGTAAGCGTCATAGGACTGCCAGACCACGTTGTAGTCGGCGTCACCCACCTTCTTGGCAAAGCACAGCTTGTAGCCGGACTTCTTCAGCAGCGTCAGGTCGCCAGCGGCGATTTCGATGGTGACGGTTTTTTGCGAAGCCGCCAGGGCTGACCTCAGTACCCGGCCGTAATCAGCCGCCTTCAGTTGTGTTGGCGTTGCACCCATGATCGACTTGACGGCTTCTTGCACATCATTGTGAAGCTGCTGGCTCTGTTGGCTGACAGCGATTGATTTGCTCATGGTTTCCCTCTTCCTTGGTGGTGTGTTGGGCAATCAATGGGCGGCTGGCGCCTGGCGCTACAGTCCATTGACGGCTTCACTTTAGGGGCGAGGGGCAGGGCGGCTAAGTGTCTTGGCGTTACAAGCGGGTATCGGGGTTGTATCAGGGGCTGAGTCAGCGGGGCAGCCGATCGGCCGCCCCGCCTTGACCTCAGGCGGCCTGGGCACCGGCCCAGACGAAGTTCCAGCTGGTGCGTTTGCCCTTGGCGATCTCGATCAGCTTGTTCTCGTACACCGTGTGATTGACCACGCCGGTGTAGGTCAGGGTGCGGGCGGCGTTGGTCCCGGTGACCTCGCCCGGCTTGCCGCCCGACTCGACCATGGCTTTTTTCATGTCGGCTTCCGACGGGGCGCTGCTCTGGTTTTTTTCCACTTTGACGAAACTCATGATTCACCTCTTCCGTGATGGGGGGATCGGTGTCGGCGCAGGCCGACAAGTCGACGACCCTGTTCCACACCGACGGCCATACTCTATTGGCCCGTTCGGCGGCGCAGAAGTGACAACTGAGGCGCTGAGGTAACAATCGGGAAACAGCGCCAGGCATTGAAGTATCTGCGACGTATCAGGCGTGGATTCACATCGAAGAAGGTTACGGCGAATGCCCGGACGTGAGACCTGGCTTCGAGCGGATGAGCGCAGAAGGTTTATGGCTCTGTGCCTCGATGGAACCAACTTCGTCAACAGCGTCTAAATTTCAGGGAATATTCCCGCCAGGAAGGAGTGACTCATGTTCAGGTCTCGATCATTGATTGCAGCGATTACCTGTTTGACTCTGGTCAGCGGCCCGCTGACGGCGCTGGCTGATCCCGGTAACGGCCAGGGCAACGGGAAGGCAAGCCATGGCAATCAGGGCAGTCATGGCAACAAGAACAAGAATTCCGGCGGCGGCGAGTGGAGCAATGGCCCGAGCATCAATCGTGGCAGCGTGCTCGAGATCATTGGCGGGAATACGGGCTACTGGAGCCCCGGGCCGGCCTTGCCACCGGGTATTCAAAAGAACCTCGCCCGAGGCAAGCCGCTTCCACCCGGCATTGCCAAAAAACTGGATGGCCGACTGGTCGGCAGGCTACCCCACTATGATGGTTACGAGTGGCAGCAAGTCGGTACGGATTTGATCCTGGTAGCGCTGGCCACCGGGGTCATTTATGAGATTCTCGACGGTGCGTTTGATTAACCTGTGGAAGGTCGTCTTCCTGCTGATTCAAGGTACTGCAGCCGTCTGTCGTGACAACTTGAACTGTCTGAGGGATATCGCGTCATAAGTCACGCGATCTCAACCTCCTACGGAAGCAATCATGCTTTTTAAAAACAAGAGTCTCGTTGCTGTAATGTCCTGCGCCATGATGCTTGCAGCCGCCCCGTTACTTCCTGATGGCCTGTCGATCATGGGTTCCGCCTATGCGAAGGACGGCGGTGGAGGCGGTGGCGGTGGAAACGGCGGCGGTGGCGGAAACGGCGGCGGACATGGTGGTGGGAACGGTGGCGGAAACGGCGCTGGCCACGGCGGTGGCATGGGTGGCGGACACGACGGTACAGGCCACTCCGGCAGTAACGGCCGCGGCAACGGGCTGGACAGCGACCATGCCGGCAAATCCGTGCGCGACCATGGCCTCAGCGGGAACCATTTCGGCAGTGAGCGCAATGACGATAACGGGCGTGGCACCACGACCTCAGGTATCGCCCATTCCAAGGATACTCGCGGTATCGCCAAGGCCAGGGCCATTTCGGCTTCGAAGCCAGGTGATCACAACACAAAGGGCTTGAGTAAAGCCGGACTGTCGACCTCGAAAAAATCCCATTGAGTTCGCGGTTGTAGAAATCAGTTTTAGAAAAACAAAGAACCCGTCGAAAGGCGGGTTTTTTGCGACTGCCATTTGGTCACAGGCCATTGCGCCGCTCGCTCCCCCCAACCGGCATATCATTCATTTCCGGCACCCAGGTCGGCTGCGCAACAGGCGATGCACGGACAGAAAACGAGCCACCCGGACACATCGCGCAGTGATTTGCGTCCGCGGGCGATTTGTCATGTTCAGCGTCATTTCAATGTAGATATTAGTCAGCCCAATGCGATTTCAATGAGGCTGCACTGTGTATCAACGACTTGTGTGTTCGCTGTCCGTTTTGAGCCTGTCCATCGCTGCCGCGCAGGCTGCCGAGACGGTCCCCCTCAATACCCCACGCCTGAAAAGCATCGACAACTTCCGCGATGTCGCCGGTCTTGCCACCGCGTACACCACGGCCAATGACGGCACCCTGCGTGGCGGAGTGTTTTACCGCTCCAACGCGCTGACCCCGTCGGCGGCGGACCTGGCAACCCTGAACGGCCTGGGCATCAAGGCTGTCTACGACCTGCGCACGCCCAGCGAGATCGCCGCCACGCCCGACACGATGCTCACGGGCGCGACGTACACCAACATCGACATCATCGGCGGCTCCACGTCTGGCGCGAACGTCACCAACGTCGCGTTCCACAGCGCCGCCGAAGCCACCGCCATGATGCAGGACACCAACCGTGATTTCGTCAGGAACGCGGGGATGCGCAGCAAATTCAACCAGCTGTTCAATGAGCTGGCCGCGGTCGACGGCGCTGCGTTGTTCCATTGCACCGCCGGCAAGGACCGTACCGGCTGGACCGCTGCTGTGCTGCAAAGCATCGCCGGGGTCGACGATGCCACCATCATGAGCAACTACCTGGCGACCAACGACTACACGGCTGCTCGTATCAAGGCGACCCTGGCGGCGATGCCATCGGCCATGGCAACCATTTATGCGCCGCTGATCGGTGTGGAGGCCAGTTACCTGCAGGCCGGTCTGGACCAGGTGACCGCGCAGTACGGCACGATGGATAACTACCTCAAGCAAGGCCTCGGCCTGTCCCAGGAAACAATCTACGTATTGCGCGGCAAGATGGTGTTCTACAACAGCTTGCCTGGCGCGGCAGACCTGGCCGGCAACGCCGCCGCCGGCGCGCAGTTGATGCAACAACTGCAGAACAGCAACCTGTCGGGCAGCTACAGCGCCTACAACTATTACCTGCAGTCGGCCATCGATGCGCGCAGCCTCGGGGGTGTCGAGTCCACCGTCGGCGGTCAGGTACATGCCGACGCTGCCAGCTATCTGTTGCGCCAGGGCGCGATGATCGAACAGGCCGCCGCGCCCTTCACCAGCGGCATCGACCTCAAGACTGGGCAATATCGCCTGTGGAGCACCGCCCTGGCGGGGTATCTGGGCACCGACGGCTCATCTGACGCCTCCAGCAGCAACGAGCATAGCCAGGGCATGATGGTCGGCCTGACCCAGCGCTTTTCCGAACAGCTCAGCGCCCATGCCGGTTTCGGCTACAGCAGCGGCAATGTCGGTGGCGCCGGAGGCGAGGCCGATACCGACCTGACTTTCTTCAGTGTCGGCGCACGCTTTGCACCCAACGGGCTGGAACGTGGCCTGTTCGTGGATGCCGATGCCAGCGCCGGCTACCTGGATTACTCGAGCAAGCGCGAACTCGGTGGCGGACTGGGCACGGCCAAAGGTGACAGTCATGGCAACCTCACCGGCGCGACCCTGGCAGTGGGTTACCGCGTTCCGGTGAACGGCGTGACCCTCGAGCCAAGCCTCGGTGTGCGGGTCAGCCACGTCAACCTGTCGGGCTTCCAGGAAAAAGGCAGCGAGCTGGCCCTGGATGTCGACGGCATCCACGAAACCCGCAAAAGCGCGGTGGCCAACCTCAACGCATCATTTGCACCGGTCGGCCTGGGCGCCTGGCAAGTGGTGCCGGGGGTGCAAGTGGGCTACGAGCATGTGCTGGGCGACCCTGAAACCGACAGTGAAGGGCACCTGCTGGGCCTGGACGTTGAACAGCAAGCCGCCTTCGACAACCGTGACCAGTTCACCGGTGGCGTCAATGTCATGGCCAACCTGGGAGCGTGGAGCGTGGGTGCAGAAATTGGCGCCAGCGGTGGCGGCGACAGCCATGGCTTCAATGGCGGGCTGAAGGCCAGCTATCTGTTCTGACGGGGTCCTTGTGGGGGCGAGCCTGCTCCGGGCGGCGTTCCGACGATGGCGGTCTGACTGAGTACATATCCATTATTTGGGTAACGGCGACT